>NZ_BSNM01000011.1:0-300000 GCF_030159995.1 Litoribrevibacter albus
ACGGTCACCACGCCATTGGCGTCGATCTCGAAGCGGGTGTCATCCACCGAGTAAGAAACGGTGTTGTTGGTCGCGTCATTGTCAGTCGCTGAGGCAGTAATGCCCACCTGGGTACCGGCCGTTACGTTTTCAGCAATCGTATTCGTGGCTGAATCTGTATCAGTCACCGCACCCACATCAAATTCATCGACGTCGCTAACGTTGATGGAGAAGGTTTCGTTAGACGTTGAACCGTCGGTAGACGTCGCCGTCACAGTCAACTGGATCGAACCTTCGGTCTCGGCATCGAAGCTCGCACCGTCCGCCACGGTCACTACGCCGTTTGCATCCACAGTGAAACGGTCGTCGTTCACAGTGTAAGACACAGTATCTGTCACATCAGTATCGGTCGCTGAGGCGGTAATCCCCACTTGGGTACCGGCCGTTGCGTTCTCTGCAATGGTATTCGCTGCCGCATTGGTGTCAGTAACGTCCGACACGTCATATTCATTGATGTCACTGACCTGAACCGTGAAGGTCTCGTGGGATTGAGAACCGTCCGCCGAGGTCGCAGTAATGATGATGTCAATCGACCCTTCACCTTCCGCATCGAAGCTCGCACCGTCCGCTACCGTCACTACGCCATTGGCGTCGATCTCGAAGCGGGTGTCATCCACGGCATAGGTTACTGTGTTGTTGGTCGCATCATTGTCAGTCGCTGAGGCGGTGATACCCACCTGCGTTCCGGCCGTTGCGTTCTCAGCGATGGTGTTGGTATCGGAATTCGTATCCGTCACCGCACCGACGTCGAACTCATCGACATCGCTCACCTGAACGGTAAAGGTCTCGTTGGACGTTGAACCATCCGTAGAGGTTGCAGTCACGGTTAACTGGATCGAGCCTTCGGTCTCGGCGTCGAAGCTCGCACCCTCGGCTACCGTCACTACGCCGTTCGCATCCACGGTGAAACGGTCGTTATTGACAGTATAAGACACGGCATCAGTGGCATCATTATCCGCTGCAGAAGCAGTGATCCCTACCTGAGTGCCGGCCGCTGCGTTTTCGGCAATGGAATTTTCGGTACCGTCACTGTCAGACACATCAGATACATCAAACTCATCGACATCCGTTACCGGATTGGTCGCGTTAGATATGAAAGTTTCAGTGGTCCCATCATCATCGGTGTAACTCACTTCAACACGGAGTAAGCCACCCACTTCAGAATCATCAGGAGAGAAGGTCTGGTCAGTTGCGCCCAGTATGGTTTCCCAGCTCGCACCACCATCAAACGACACTTGCCATTGGTAATTAATATCACCAGAAATACCATCGGCATCAGAAACATTTGCAGTAAGGGTTTCGCCATCAATTGCATTGCCGGCAATACTAACCTCACCTTCTTTATTCAAATCAGGTGCAGAAACAGAAACGGTTTCGGAAGAACCACCTTCGTCCGTAGAGACAACTTCAATGGTTTCGCCTTCAGTTAGAGCAGGTGACAGCTCTACTTGATACTGACCGTTTTCATCGGCAGTGGTCGTAACTTCAGAACCATCCGGCAAATTTACTTGAACACTTGAGCCTGGTTCGGTGGTTCCGGAAACCGTTGTACCATCGTCACTGACGTTAACAGTAGGTGCTTGTGGCGCATAAAGATCCGGAGCTTGTGTTGTCGTCGCATCCGACACACCACCTTGGTCTTCCGCGACAACGGAAATCTGTTCACCATCAACCAATGCAGGCTCAAGAATAAACTGGTAGTTACCCGATTCGTCAGACGAAGTAATGCCTTCACTGCCGTCAGGAAGAGTAATTCGAACATTGGTATTCGGTTCGGTTGTACCTGAAATAAGGCTTCCGTCATCCGACACTACAGCACTTGGTGCTTGTGGTGGATACAAATCCGGAGCTGTTAATTCTACGGTCGTGGTATTTCCAGACGCATCTGAAACTTCAACAATGACGGTTTCACCATCGACAAGAGCAGGGTCCAGTGCTACTTCGAAGTTACCCTGTTCATCTGCCACAATTTCCAGAGGGGTTGACGAGTCAGGCAGCGTTACAGACACCTCAGCACCCGCTTCTACCTGGCCCTGAATAAGATCACCACCGTCGGAGATGGTGACATCACCTGTTTCAACCACAGGCGCTGTCGTATCTGGTGCGGACGTAGAAACGCTAGGAGAGTCTCCAGCCTCATCAGAAGCGGTAACAACCACGGTTTCACCATTGGTCAATGCAGGCGACAGGTCAACTTGGTACTGACCGTTTTCATCCGTTGTCGTTTCAACGGTACTGCCATCCGGCAAACCAACCGTTACCGTGGTACCTGGTTCTGCGGTACCAGTGACTTGGCTACCATCCTCAGACACGTCTACAGTAGGCGCTTCCGGTGGTAAAGTGTTATCCACAGTTAAGGAATATGTTTCTGAAATACTATTGCCTGCCGAGTCCGTCACTACGACAGTGAATTGGTATTGGCCTGGCGTTGTAGGTGCCCCGGTAATAGTTCCGTCGATAGCCAAAACAAGACCATTAGGTAAGGTACTGCCACCAGCCAATTCGAAGGTCAGTGTGTCATTTTCTTCATCAGTGAAATCAGAGCCTAGGTTCACTTCCAATTCTGATGCTTCATCAAAATTACCCAGATCCAAATCACCATTAAATACAGGCGCATCGTTGACGGTCTCAATGACCGAAACCGAAACTGTGGTTTCAACGCTGTTACCGCTTTCGTCCGTACCAACCACAGTAAACTGATAATCACCAGGAACATCAGGCGTCCCCACCAACTGGCCTTGTTCATTGATTTCTAAACCAGCTGGCAGACTCTCGCCATCTTTAAGAACAACCGTAACGTCTTCGCCGTCTACTTCGTCAAAGAGTTCGGTCAGATCAACGTTCGTGGTTGCACCTTCATTGATGTCCCCCAGATCATTGGTTGCATCGACTCGTGGCGCATCATCCACGGGTGTGACGGAAATCGTAATAACTTGAGAGGTCTGGCTACCTTGAGAATCGGTGACCAAAATTTCAATCTGGTCAGCCCCATTGAAATCAGCATTTGGCGTGTAAGTGAACTGTCCATTTTCATCAAGAGAGATCACACCATTGGCGGGTTCAGAGATTAGATCAAAGGTTACGGCACCACCGTCCGGATCTTCTGCGGTGAATTGACCAGAAAATACGGTATCTTCGGAAACAGAGAACTGATTTGCAGAGGTAAAAGAGGGATCGGAGGTCAGTTCTTGTTCAGTAGTTATTTGACGGGTACCGGCAGTTTCGTCATCGCTAATCGTACCTGCAGCACCAATGTTGCTATTGGTGTTCGAGGTATAGTCAAAATCGTATTCATGAGAGAGCACAACGGGTACGGATTTAAACCCTGCCCCGCCTTCGCCACCAGCAGCGGTCGCGTCTAACTGAGAGAAATCAAAGTTTGGATCTTCAAGGATTCGACGTTGTAGAAGTTCTGCTTTGGCAAGCTCGTCTTCTACCGCGTAGTTGGCCAGATCAAGAAGATCCTGATCCAGAAGCGCTTCACTGCTGCGGCCTAACGTCAGGCTTTCGCCAGACTCAAGCCCAATCATCACCTGGCTGTCCGCACCCTGGGTGATAATGCGCTCACCCAAATAGACCGTATCGCCCAATGCTAGTTGACGCTCATTCCCTGCGGCATCAACCGCAATTACTGTTCCAACCAGAAAAGTAACGTTTCCAATAACTTGTGCCATTTTGATCTCTCTACAGTTCTCCAATTGGAGATCAAGATATCAAAACAACACAAGTTGGCTATTGTACCTAAGTACATAAATGCACTGGACTTAGTTACAAAATGTAAACACTGTGATTTGTTTCGAAATTACTGTGTTTAGATGTCCTCTTCGTCGTCGTTTTCCCCGTCTTTTGGCATCAACGACAAGCTGTCCAAGGAGTAAGACGAACTGGCAGGTGCCTTTTCTTCGGCTTTAGGCTGTGCCGCCGGTTGAGCAGCACCAGCACCAGCGCCTGGGGCTGGTCTGGCCGCAGGCTGAGGTTTAGGTGGTTCAGGTGCACTGGCATCATCCTCACCCAATTGAATTTTAAGTCGTAAGTTGTTCCGTGAATCCGCATTCTTCAACGCCTCTTCTTCGGAGATCTTACCTTGTTTAAAGAGTTTGAAGAGGGCTGAATCGAAGGTCTGCATGCCGACATTCTCAGATTTCACCATCACTTCTTTGATGGCCGACACATCCCCTTTCTTAATCAGGTCTGCAACCCGTGGCGTATTCAATAAAATCTCGATGGCCGCTGCACGTTTTCCATCCACAGTCGGAATCAAGCGCTGAGAAATAATGGCCTGTAAATTCAGTGACAGATCCAAAAAGAGCTGTTTATGACGCTCTTCAGGAAAGAAATTCACAATACGGTCAACGGCTTGGTTGGCGTTGTTCGCATGCAGAGTTGAAAGACAGAGATGACCCGTTTCGGCAAATTCCAGCGCGTGCTCCATCGTTTCCTGAGTTCGAATCTCACCAATCAAAATAACGTCTGGCGCCTGACGCAAGGTATTGACCAACGCATCTTCATAGCAATTGGTGTCCATACCCACTTCACGCTGGTTTACAATGGACTTTTTATGACGATGCACAAACTCCACCGGATCTTCGATGGTAATGATGTGTCCGGCACTGTTAGAGTTTCGGTAATCAATCAGGGAAGCCAAAGAGGTGGATTTACCTGACCCCGTCCCCCCTACAAATAGAATCAAACCGCGCTTTTGCATAATGAGTTTAGGGAGAATTTCTGGTAGCCCTAAATCCATAAAACTCGGAATATCGGTCTTAATGGTCCGAATGACCATCGAAAATTCATTACGCTGTTTAAAAACATTCACCCGAAATCGACCGATGCCAGGTTCGGAAATCGCCAAGTTGGATTCTGGCTTATGCTCAAATTCTTTTTTCTGGTCCTCATCCATCAAACTGAAGGCAATTTTCTTAACCGCCCCTTGTGGCAGAGGCTCTTTGGAGACAGCAACCAGCTTGCCGTAGATTTTTGCACTGATGGGGGCACCGGTAGACAAATACAAATCGGAGCCATCTTTCTCAACCATAAGGCGCAAATAGTCTTTAAATTCCACAGAGATTTCCTTCTAGATACTTAATTACTGCTCCAAAAGTATAGTCGGATCTAACAGAGTTGGATGAAACTTAAGAGCTGAATTTCAGAAAAAAGAAAAGCGTCACATTCGTAACGCTTCAAAGAAAAAAGACTTGCAAATCAAGCAATAAAATCATTGATATTGATGCCATACAGACTTGGATCAACGGGTTTAACGATCGCAAAATCTTTCTTTTTGGAGAGGTCTAATAATTCAATATTCACATAGCGTTTGTATTGCGCGTTATAGATCACCTTCACTACCGGTCGTTTTTGATCTTCTTCGTTCACTTCTTCGACCACCGCCAATCGCTGATTATTAAGCTCAACCAAGGACCCTACCGGATAAATTCCCATAGCCCGAATGAAAAGATGAACCAGTTCCTTATCGAGATGATCGCCCGTCCATTCCAGCATCCGTTTAAGCGCAATGGTTGGAGGCATCCCCTTGTGATAACAACGATCCGCCGTGATGGCATCATAAACATCCACCACCGCTGCCATCTTACCTTCGAGACTGATCGAACTGTGATCCAATTTACCAGGGTAGCCTGTGCCGTCCAGACGTTCATGATGCTGATAGGCTACGTTGATACTCGCTTGGGGAAGGCCTCCGGATTTCACCAGAATATCGCGACTGAACGTAGAGTGCTTCTTCATTAACTCGAATTCAGCTTCGGTCAAACGCCCCGGCTTGTGAAGTACGTCATCAGGAATCAGAATTTTCCCGATGTCATGTAGTAGCGCCCCTAAAACGTACTCGAATAGCGTTTGGCGCTCAAGATCCATTGCCTTACCAAGGATCGACATCAACACACCGACATTGACGGAGTGTTCAAGCAAGTAAGAGTCTTTCTCCCGAATTCGACTTAAGCAAGCCAACGCGTTTTGATTGCGTCCAACAGAATCAATAAACTCGTTAGCAACCTCTTTAAATTCATGAATTTCAACCTTGTCACCTTTCAATGCCTTTTTCATGGCATCGTTCACAAGCCCCTTGGCTTTGGTATGTACTTTCCTGGCTTTTTCTAATTCATCTTTTCTGGAAACCGACTTCTTAATCATCGGCTTTTCGTTGGCATAGGCTTCGAGCTGTTCATTGCCCTGCTGTTCAATTTGTTCAACCGATACGCCGGCATCTACGTCAATGCCGCGCTCATTATCAATGAAGACGTAACGAACACCTTTCGAGCGAATAATTTCAACCGTTTTCTGGTCGGGTACTCGCCCCTCTTTCTGGTATTGAGATCCAACATCCTGATCCCAGTGAAAGCCAGTGACGTACATCTCTGGTACTAGCAAATCAATCGGTATTTTTTTGATCATAAAACTCGTCAACAACGTCAAACCAACAACAGAAAGTCAGTTAGCTAATGTGCTCCTGATCTACCCAAAACTCAGCTCTTTTAACGTATTATTTTATTTCTAATTGTTTCAGTTGCTTATACATAAAGCGCCATTGGTTCAGAGAGTCTTCCTCCCCCAGTGAGGCCATATCTCCGTAGCAGAGTTCTTCGTAACGCATGGATAACCACCCAATCTGTTGAGACTGTTCAGGGAATGACGTTCGAAGGTGTTCGAACATTTCCCTTGGAGTCCAATGACGAACATCGGATTTTATTAGGCCATAAGCATTAGCATAGTTGGATTTTTTAATTATCGTATTAACTAATTTATCTTCGAATTTCTGTTTGATGGTTCGTTTGCGTCTCAAGCCTTTAATCAACTGGAACCCGCCCCAAAGAATTAACGGCAGAGCTAACGCCAATAAGATAAATCCACCGATCAAGAGCCAGGAATATCGCCCCCATTGCTTGATCAAGTCGGAAAAGATACCGGCCTGTTTATTAACATCAAACCCAACCACCCGCAGTGACCACTGGTAATTAATGTTATCCACAAACTTTCTGATGGAATCCATAACCGCCAGACCTTGATATCGGTGAGGAGAAAATAGCGAATTTTCCAAAAATGAACCTTCCTCTCGCATGGCTTCAGCCAAGCCTAGTTCAACCCGATCCGGCGCAATTACAGAGGTTGGATCGACTTTTACCCACCCTTTTTGAGGCACCCAAATCTCCGCCCAGGCATGTGCATCGTATTGCCGCACGGTTAAGTAGTTGGCTGCATTATTCCATTCGCCTCCCAAATAGCCGGCAACCACACGAGCAGGAATACCGGCATACCGAGCTAACAACGCCAAAGCGCCCGCATAGTGCCCACAAAAACCCTTTCGAGTCTCAAACAAAAACTCATCATTGGCTTTCTCGCCTAACACTGGAGGCTTCAAAGTGTAACTGAACTGGTTCTCCACAAAGTAAGCAAGCGCTGTGCTGATAAACCCCTCGACATCACCGGTCTTCTGCCAAAACTGCTGTGCTAGGGCTTTGGTTCTGGGGTTCTCATTCTCTGGAAGTTGCAGCTCCCTGGCAGTACGCCATCGGGCAAGTCGAGGTTCGCGAATTACTTGAGCAGGTAATTGACTTCTGTATCTGAGTACCTGACGAATAGGCTTGTTATATTCAAGCATGAAATCCTGCGTGAGACCCACGTTACGCTGTTGAGGCAATGAACCATCTAAACTGTATAACCAGCGCTGCTGCGTCGGCTCAAGGATCACATCGTAGGGATAAAAAGGCCCCTGAATACTCATGTGTTGTTGCCAGTTTGAAACAGGGTCGCCATACCAGTCGATATGATTACCGATGTAATCCACACCTTTACTTCGCTGCCATCCTCGCCCGTCGGTTTTATCCAGCACAAACGCTCGCCAATACAGCTGCTCTGGCGGGATAGGTAAACCTTGATCAAATTTGGCTCGAAACACCAACTCATCCGATTGAGTTAAGCGGGCAATATCTCCCGGGCTGATGTTGTCGGATAACCCCGTCTTAGCCCCTGACCCAAGATCCAAAGACCAGAGAGGCGCCATCCGAGGAAAAAAGACAAAGAAGATAATCATTAACGGAATCGCTGAAAGCCAATAGAGCGAACTCTGCCGAACCAACTCAACCGTGGATCGCTCTTTAATACTATGCATCGCAATTAATGCACAGGTGATGATCACGCAAACCACGAAGGCTAACGACGCAGTGGACAACGAAGTATCGAATAGGAAAACTACCGCTACCACAAGATAGGATAAGAACAGCGAGATAAAGGCATCCCGCTGTGTATGAAGCTCAATTAGTTTTAATCCATAAGCCAGCAATAAAAAACTCACGGCCGCCATTACGGATAACTTATGAAAGCTTAGGACCAAAACAATCAGCCCTGTGGTCGCCAGCATGACTTTCACAGAGTTATTTGGAAAACGCCAACGACCTCGAATGATCTGAAAACGCCAAATCAAACATAATCCAAGTAACGCCATCAAACCGTATGGCATTCGGATAAGGTGCATCCCTAGACTTAGCGCTTGCGCCAGCAACATCCACCTAAGTGCCGAAACCGTCAATACCTGATCCAACTGATTCATTTGCGGTTCCCCTCAGGCATACGATTCACCTTCGAAGAGATCTTTACCTCTGAAGAGTCAGTCTGATCAGCATCAAATAAGGCCAATGCACGGAGGCAATCAAGTTGATGCTGCTCACCCGTTCCTTGTGGTAACTGCTGATTAGGCAAAGAGAGTCCAAACACCTTATTTTGATTAGACCATTCGATTACCCAACCGGCCATCGCAGACAATCGCTGTTCGAGCGGTAACCCTTGAAAATCCTCAAATTTAAGCCAGGTATTAGAGACAGGGGGCGTAACAAACGATTTAGTAACTAACTCTTCGGTTTTAGCAAAACGTTTCCAGTCAACTTTTTTCAGAGAGTCCCCTTCAATGTAGGGCGTCAAACTGTCAAAGTCGCTTCCCGATTGTTTTGACCGATGAGAATTCTGAGCATCACCTTCCTGATCAAAAGCGCCTTCAGCATGGATATTAGGCGTCACACCAAAAACAGGTTTAGGGTAACCCAGTACAGGATGTTCTAATTGAATAACAGACCACGCTGTCAGAATTCCTAGCGGGTAGCGGCTGAGCACTTCGATGCGCGGTGTTTGATTCCACCCTCGACTCAAAACATGATGAAGCAATTGAACAGAGTCACCATGCCCTTTTTCAATATCAACGCCTGAAGACATGGCTACATCCCGACGCCAATGCATTTTAATATTGAAATGCACCGAACGATCCAAAGCAGTGATTTTGTGACTGACAGGAACTGTCTCTCCTACGAAGCCCGCAACTTCACTCCCCACCGAAACTTCCAATCCCGCCAGATTTTTCCAGGTATGCCAAATCAGCACAGCAAAAACACTACCCAGCCAAAAGCACATGCCAAAGACCAAGCTGTTTTGATAGTTAATCGCTGTCAACAGCATCACCAACAATACGGCAACCAACAACCAGCCGGGTTTGGAGGGAAAGATATAAATATTGCGATTCGTCAGACGAACTTTGTTAGAAAGGGGGGATCGACGCGCTAACCAAGCATCAAACCAGGAACGAAATCGCTGCATGTCTGTCATGCTCCATCTACAGAATAGGTTCAACCTTTATGGTTGATAAACATATCAATGTTCTTGGAATTATTATTTAAATGATAGTTTCTAATATGAATTGATACGTGCAATGCAGGTATCCAGATGACCACAGCTCTAACGTATAAACGATAAATATTCGTTGTATTTACTTAATTCGTTAAATCACCGAAGGTCTAAATCGCAGCCACCTGCTCTAACATCATTGAAGACAAAGTTTGATGCGAAGCCATAGAAGACAGTGTCACCCTATGATCAACCACACTCGCCAACACCGCCTGAACATCGTCGGGAATCACATAACCCCGACCATGGATCATTGCCCAGGCTTGAGCACTTCGCAGTAACGATAAAGCACCACGCGGAGACAAACCAATTTGGGTTTCAGCGGACTCACGGGAAAAGGCCACCAGACGCTGAATATAATCCAACAAAGCATCGGAAACTTTGATATTGGAAGAAAGAAGTTGCAACTGCATCAATTCCTTCGGAGAAATAATCGAAGGCAGCTCTTTGGCCATGTCTCGACGATTAACCCCCTTTAGCAGCTCACGTTCTGCTTCTGCTGGCGGATATCCCAAGGTTACACGCATCAAAAAACGGTCTAATTGAGATTCAGGTAAAGGATAGGTTCCGGCCTGATCCATCGGGTTTTGTGTTGCGATGACAAAGAAGGGTTGTGGTAAGGGATGGGAGGCGCCTTCGATACTGACCTGAAACTCTTCCATCGCTTCCAACAAGGCACTCTGGGTTTTCGGACTGGCGCGGTTAATCTCATCTGCTAATACTACTTGGGAAAAAATCGGCCCTTTATGAAACTCGAAACTGTTTTCATCCCGATTAAAAATCGTCACCCCAAGTACATCGGATGGCAACAGGTCACTGGTAAATTGCACCCGGTTATAACTAAGCCCTAAAACATTTGCCAACGCATGAGAAAGCGTCGTCTTTCCCATACCAGGCAAATCTTCAATCAATAAGTGCCCTTTGGCAATCAAACATGTAAACGCTAATTTAAGTTGAAGCTCTTTACCAAGAATCACTTGATTTACCTGAGCTAAAGCATCACTCATTTTGTCGATCAATTGTTGCGCTTGCATGGTTTGTTTTTCCAAAGCTTACTCCTATCCGTGCTGTCGTTTCTGGCTTATTTTTATAACGAACTAAATGGCTGTTAAATTCAAGGGCCATTGAATTAACGAGCCATTTGTTAACGAGCCATTAATTAAAGCGCATTAATACCACGCAAAATATCGGCTTTAATGTCTTCAACGTTTTCCAAACCAACCGATAAACGAATCAAGCCAGAGGTAATACCTGCGCGAGCTTTATCTTCATCGGACAAACGACCATGTGTTGTTGTCGCCGGATGCGTAATGGTGGTTTTGGTATCACCCAAGTTCGCGGTGATGGAAAGCATTCTGGTGTTATCAATTAACGTCCAAGCGGCGTCTTTGCCCCCTTCCACTTCAAATGACAATACACCACCAAACCCTTTCTGCTGTCTACTCGCCAATTGGTGCTGAGGATGACTTTTAAGCCCACCATAATGCACTTTGGCAATCTTAGGTTGCGCCTCCAACCATTGAGCTAATTCAAGAGCGGACTCGCAATGCGCTTTCATACGAATCGACAAGGTTTCCAATCCTTTCAAGAACACCCAAGCATTGAACGGGCTCATCGTAGTTCCCGCTGAACGCAAGAAGCCAAATACTTCGTTCATTTCCGTTTCACGACCAGCCACTACACCACCAACACAGCGGCCTTGACCGTCCAGATATTTGGTCGCCGAATGAATAACAATGTCAGCACCAAGTTTCAACGGCTGTTGTAATACCGGTGTACAGAAACAGTTATCCACAACCAACAAAGCATCGTTGGCATGCGCTAAATCCGCTAACTCAGAAATTTCAGCCACTTCACCCAATGGGTTCGAAGGCGTCTCCATAAATAGTAATTTGGTTTGTGGACGTATAGCTGACTTCCAGCTTTCAATATCCGTCAGATCAACAAACGTGGTCTCGATACCAAACTTTTTGAAATACTTATCAAACAAAACATTGGTGGTGCCAAATACAGAGCGTGAACACACAACATGATCACCAGCTTTCAACAGTGCGGCACCTGTACTAAGAATGGCAGCCATTCCAGAGGAAGTTGCCACCGCCTTTTCTGCACCTTCCATTGCTGCAAGACGTTCTTCAAAAATAGCGACAGTAGGATTAGTGAAGCGGGAATAGATATTCCCCGGCTCATCACCACCAAAGCGAGCTGCGGCTTCTGCTGCACTGTTAAAAACATAACTCGATGTGGTGAAAATTGGCTCACTGTGTTCAGACTCTGGCGTGCGATGTTGTCCACCTCGCACGGCATAAGTCTCAAGATGCGCGTCTGATAAATCAGATTGAATGCGAGTACGCTCAGTCATAATGTGTTCCTTTCTACCCATTACCCAGATATACGGGCTAAACAATTTAAAATAGATGCTATTGTACGCCAAGACCACCCAGATTGAGTAAGAAATCGTAGATTATTCCCGCCTTGGCCGATTGATTGATGAAGCTGAGATGGAAGCCCACAAAAAAGCCGAACACTAGGTTCGGCTTTTTAAAGAACTTATGCGTTAGTTGATCTCATTATGAATACCAACCGTTGCATCGTCTGAGCCGTTGGCGTCTTCTTCATTTTCATCAGAGACATCAACCACAATGTTCGACTTTTTATTCTTAGCCGCATCATTACGGGCTTGTTCCAGCGCTGCAAGGTATTCAGGGGTTACATCACCAGTAATGTATTCGCCATTAAATACAGCACAATCGAAGCCTTGAATATTCTCGTTAACGCCTTTGGACGCTTCAATCAAATCGTCCAAATCTTGATAGATCAAACCATCAGCCCCGATTAACTCACTGATCTCTTCAACGGTACGACCGTGAGCAATCAACTCGCTGGCAGATGGCATATCAATCCCATAGACGTTTGGATAGCATACTTCAGGCGCCGCCGATGCCATGTACACCTTATTCGCGCCTACTTCACGTGCCATCTCAATGATCTGACGACTAGTAGTTCCACGAACGATCGAATCATCCACCAACAAGACATTCTTACCAGCAAACTCAATCTCAACAGGATTTAACTTCTGTCGAACGGATTTCTTACGCTGGTTCTGACCTGGCATGATGAAAGTACGACCGATGTAGCGGTTCTTCATGAAGCCTTCACGGTACTTAACACCCAAACGGTTAGCCAACTGCAATGCAGAAGTACGGCTGGTATCAGGAATCGGAATTACCACATCAATGTCATGATCAGGCCATTCGCGTTTGATTTTTTCAGCCAGCAGCTCACCCATTTTCAAACGAGTTTTATAAACAGAGTTGCCATCCATCACACTGTCTGGACGAGCGAAATAGACGTACTCAAAAATACACGGGCGTAGCGTTGGGTTTTCAGCACACTGCATTGTGTGCAACTGACCATCTTCAGTAATGAAAATCGCCTCACCCGGAGCAATATCACGTTCGACCGTGAAGCCAAGAGAAGACAAGGCCACACTTTCAGAAGCGATCATGTACTCAACACCTTCCGGTGTTTCACGCTTACCAAATACTGCCGGGCGAATACCATTCGGATCACGGAAACCTAATACGCCCTGACCTGCGATCATGGCCACAACCGCATAACCACCACGACAACGCTTATGTACACCTTTCACCGCTTCGAAAATATCTTCAGCAGTTGGCGTCTGTTTGCCTTGCTTTTGCAATTCATGAGCAAACACATTCAATAGTACTTCAGAATCTGAGGTGGTATTGATGTGGCGAAGATCGGTTTCATACAGCTTCTGACCAATTTCTTTCGAGTTTGTCAGGTTACCGTTATGAGCCAGAGTGATGCCGTAAGGCGAGTTTACATAGAAAGGTTGAGCTTCGGCCGACGAGGAAGAACCGGCAGTTGGGTAACGAACATGACCAATGCCCATTTTACCAATCAGTCGGTGCATGTGACGGGTACGAAAAACGTCTCTCACCAAACCATTATTTTTACGAAGATGAAATCGTCCGTTATGGCTTGTCACTATGCCTGCGGCATCCTGCCCCCTGTGTTGAAGAACAGTTAACGCATCATATAAAGTCTGATTAACGTTCGTAAAAGAAACGACGCCAGCAATGCCGCACATGGAGTACTACCTCATTAAGCCTAATATTAGTTTTCTACTTGAATGACTTCTTCAGAGCCATTCGGAAATGCATCGTCAGGTACAGATACAGAATCTGGTATCTCTGACATGACTTCGCCCGCCTGCTGAAGCGCCTCTCCAGCTTTTGACGGATCAACCAGACCAGACATATCCATTTCGGACAGCTGCTCTGATAATAGTTTAGTCGTTTCTTTGGTCCACTCTTCCACCTGAGCAAAATGCGGCACAATAACCGATGACTGCCAAGCCGGCCCATCAGTAAACGCCGTTAAACTCATCAATCCAATGCCAACTACAACGATCAGGGCGCCACGAATCACACCAAAGGCCATCCCTAAAAAGCGGTCCATCATACTCAAACCAACCGCATGCACAAATTGACTAACAATAAAATTGATCAGTGAACCCACTACAAGAGTGCCAATAAAAAGCACAAAAAAAGCCAGCACAAGTGCCGACTTTCCATTGTTCGCGAAATCACTCAAGTAATGAGAGAAATCGTAGGCATAGATACGAGCTATTAAAATAGCCGCCACCCAGGTGATCAAAGACAATAATTCTTTAACAAAACCTCGTTTCAAGCTGATCAGAGCTGAAACAACGATCACACTAATAATGACGATATCTAACCAGTTCATATACACATCCTTTCTACAGGGTTGCGAATTCTATCAAAGCAATCGTCTTCACAAAACCCATAAACTGCCTTCAAATTTAATCCCAGTTAAGGTCGGTACGGCTTTATGATGCCGTCGTTCAATTTCATCTTCTTGGCAATCTGGTTTTTAACCGCCAATAATCGCTCTTTACTAAGCTCCGGCCCCACAAATACCTGGTACTTAGTTTGACCAGATGAATCCTTCAACAATCGGCTGTAGGTATTAAAACCTGCTTTAGTCAGCCTTTCTCTCAATGCGTAGGCATTTTTCGGCTGACTGAACGTCGCCAACTGTAATGTCCAGGCAGGTTTATTCTGAGCCAATTCGGGAGCTTTACGAGGTAACGACGGAGAACTTGGAACGTTCGCCTCTTGAAGTTGTGGCTTTTCTTTCGGTTGAATAGCTGGCCGTTCTTCCAATAATTTTTGCTGTGCTTTAGCGATGGACTGCTCATCAAACCCAGTCCCTTTCGGCGCAGGTGGTTTGAGAATTGAAGGTTCCGGGACTTGAGGACGATCAGGAATTTCTATGATACTACTGGTTTGGACACGACCACTGCCATCAAGCACTTCCGGGCCAAATAAAGCCAGCAACACAAAAGTGACCACGGCCCCCAGCAAACGATACTTGATCAGTTCAGGAGAATCCGTCTCACTTCGCTGTGCGCTTGCAGCCTTCTGCGTTTTAGAAGCTGCCTCCGATTTCGATCCGTTCGGGTTATCTTTCATAATATAAAATAGCTTCGGCTACAGTGAAAAATGATCCTAACACAACCAGTTTATCGGTATGTAGATCATAAGATGACTTGAATTCAGCAAAGGCAGATTCAAAATCGGTAAAATGTTGGGCAGACAATCCTTTCTTGTCTACGATTTGTGCCAGAGCTTCCGACGACAAAGCTCGATCTAGCGGAAGATTGATACACAACCAGGCATCAAAAGACGCTTTCAATTCCTCGATGACGCCCTCGATGTCTTTATCTGCCATCGAACCAAAGATTGCGACAGTCCTATGGTCGGAGTTCACTTTAGACTGAAGTTGTCTGGCTAAGTATTTTGCCGCATCAGGGTTATGTGCAACATCCAACCACCCGCTAACGCCTTGGTGATTGAACGTTTCCATTCTTCCCCGAATAACAGCATGCTCAATGGCCCAATTTACATCCTGAGTATCCAAAGGCCAACCCAGCGAGGCTAACCCACAAATACAAGTTGCAACGTTTTGCACAGAAAAGGCAGGGAATTTAATATGAGTTAAAGAGGCACCGTTAAGAAGTTCAGACGACTTATTAGCCCAGCACCACTCATCAGCTGAAGGGACAACCTGATAATCCGTGCCGGCTTGGTAAAAACGAGCTCCGATACTCGTAGCATATTCAGCCACCGACAAAGGGCCACCCTCTGCGCCATAGACCGCTGGCGTCTCTGAACGATAAATCCCCGCTTTCTCACGACCTATTGTTTCGATATCACTGCCGAGCCAAGCTTCATGATCAACAGAAATCGACGTCACCAAGGCCAAATCTGGGTCGATGATATTGACCGCGTCTAAACGACCACCCAGACCGATTTCTAACAACGCCACATCTAAATCCGCATCTTTAAACAGAACAAATGCAGCCAGTGTTGTGAACTCGAAATAGGTTAATGACACCTCCCCCCGAGCCTCTTCAACACGCTCAAACGCGGAAATCAGCTCTTGATCTGAGGCCTCTTGCCCATTAATGCGTACCCGCTCATTAAAACGAATTAAATGTGGAGAGGTATACAGACCAACGCGTTTCTTTAATCGCTGAGAATAGGCCTCTAAAAAAGCACAACTGGTGCCTTTTCCATTGGTGCCAGCAACCGTAATGACTTGTTTGGCTATGGAATCAAGGTGAAGATGAACCGCGACTTGTTTAATGCGATCCAACCCGAGATCAATCTCAGTTGGATGCATGCTCTCCAAATAGGAAAGCCATTCATTTAAAGACGTGCGTTGAATCATACAGAACGTTCAGAAGGTGTTTTGGAGTGCCACGTTAAACTGGCCAGAATTTTAGAGAGTTTTGCTCGTAATTGCTTGCGGTGAATGATCATATCCACAGTGCCGTGCTCCAACAAAAACTCACTGCGCTGAAAGCCCTCAGGCAGTTTTTCGCGTACGGTCTGCTCAATCACCCTTGGACCGGCAAAGCCCACTAAGGCATTCGGCTCAGCAACGTTGATATCACCCAACATAGCCAAGCTGGCGGATACCCCACCAAACACTGGGTCAGTCATCACAGATACAAAAGGAATGCCTTTGCGCTTTAAACGCTCCAGCGCAGCCGAGGTCTTCGCCATTTGCATCAAAGAGATCAAGGCTTCTTGCATCCGCGCTCCACCACTGGCAGAGAAACACACAAAAGGAATTTGATTATCTAAAGCAACCTTCACTGCGCGTACGAATTTCTCTCCCACCACGGCACCCATCGAACCGCCCATGAAATTGAATTCGAACACAGCAATAACGATAGCTTGAC
Source organism: Litoribrevibacter albus (assembly GCF_030159995.1). Lineage (NCBI taxonomy): Bacteria > Pseudomonadati > Pseudomonadota > Gammaproteobacteria > Oceanospirillales > Oceanospirillaceae > Litoribrevibacter > Litoribrevibacter albus. Next base: position 17,024 of record NZ_BSNM01000011.1, read on the forward strand.
CTTCCAACTTACCGTGAAAGGTCACTAAAGCGTCATTTTCGCCGGTATCTTTCTGAGCAGCATTCAGGCGATCTTTATAGCGCTTGGAATCCTTAAACTTCAAGCGATCTTCCGGCTGAACATCAGCCGCCAACTCTACTCTATCCTCTGGATCGAGGAAAAGATCAACTCGACGACGAGCACTGACCCGCATGTGATGATCACACTTAGGGCAAACTTCATCGTTCTTTTCAAGCTCAGGGCGATACAAGATAGCATCACACTTTGGACACTTTTTCCAAAGCCCTTCAGGTACGTTCGTCCGGCGTTGAGATTCCGAACGAACAATTGAAGGTACGATTTTATCTAGCCAGCTACTCATTTAGCGTTCCTGCCAACGATAAGTTAATAGGGTGAATCAGGCTTTATCCATCGCTTGTCGCATATCTCGCAGAATAGCAGACAAACGCTGGCACGTATCTTCAACCGAAAGCCCTTGTGATGCTGAATCGGCAATGGCATTTACCAAAACAGAGCCCACAATTACGCCATCTGCAACTTCAGCAACCTGAGCTGCAGTTTCACCATCTTTAATACCGAAGCCTACACCTACCGGCAAATCTGTTTGAGCCTGGATTGCCGCAACTTTACGTGCTACTTCTTCCGTATCTAATGCTGAAGAACCTGTTACACCCTTCACTGACACGTAATAAACATAGCCGGAACCATGCTCACAAATCAGTTTAGTACGAGCATCCGAGGTCGTTGGAGCAAGCAAGAAAATACTGTCTAGCTGATGTTTTTCGAAAAGAGGTTTTACTGAATCTGCTTCTTCCGGTGGAAGGTCAACTAACAACACGCCATCCACACCCGCAGCTTCCGCTTCTTGAGCGAAGGTATCGTACCCCATGATTTCGACAGGATTTAAATACCCCATCAACACGATTGGCGTCTCTGCATTGGTTTCACGGAACTGGCGAACACAGTTCAACACGTCTTTCAAACTGGTGTTATGTGCAAGTGCACGCTCACAGGCCAATTGAATAGCTGGGCCATCCGCCATCGGATCAGAAAACGGTACACCCAACTCAATCACGTCAGCACCCGCTTCTACAAGGCTGTGCATTAGAGGAACCGTTGCATCCAGAGTAGGATCACCAGCGGTGATATATGGAATCAGAGCTTTTTTGCCCGATGCCTTCAGTGTTTCAAAATAAGATTTAATTCGACTCATTAACGTTGCAACCTATACAAACTGTTTATCAACACAACTGCTTTTTATTGAATGACACTAAACTGTAATACCATCAATCTGAGCAATAGTGTGAATATCCTTGTCCCCACGTCCTGACAAATTCACAACGATCATTTGATCCGGAGACATGGTTTTCGCTAATTTTTCCGCATATGCCAACGCATGACTTGATTCCAACGCAGGCATAATACCTTCTATACGAGTCAATTTACGGAATGCAGCCAATGCTTCATCGTCCGTTACAGACACGTAATTAGCACGACCAGTATCTTTAAGGTAGCTGTGCTCAGGACCCACACCAGGGTAATCCAAACCTGCAGATACGGAGTGAGTCCCCAGAATCTGTCCGTTATCGTCTTCCATTAAGTAAGTACGATTGCCATGAAGAACACCTGGACGACCCGCAGATAACGGCGCCGCGTGCTGCCCGGTTTCGATACCCAAGCCGCCAGCCTCAACGCCGTACATAGCCACATCAGTATCTTCCAGGAACGGATGGAACAAACCAATCGCATTCGAACCACCACCAACACAGGCCACCAATGCATCCGGTAATTTGCCTGCCTGCTCAAGACTCTGACGGCGCGCTTCACGACCGATCACCGAGTTAAAGTCACGTACTAGCATCGGATATGGATGTGGACCTGCCGCAGTACCAATAATGTAGAAGGTCGAATCAACATTCGTTACCCAGTCACGCATGGCTTCGTTCATTGCGTCTTTCAAGGTGCGAGTTCCAGCTTCTACCGGAAGAACCTCAGCGCCTAACAGCTTCATGCGATACACATTCAGTGCCTGACGCTGAACATCTTCAGCCCCCATGAACACCTTACACTCCAATCCAAGGCGCGCAGCCACAGTTGCAGTTGCAACACCGTGCTGACCAGCACCAGTTTCCGCAATCACGCGCGGTTTACCCATGTACTTAGCCAGTAATGCCTGACCAATAGTATTATTTACTTTATGGGCACCTGTGTGGTTAAGGTCTTCACGTTTTAGATAGATCTGTGCACCGCCTAATTCTTTAGACCATCGTTGTGCATGATATAGAGGGGAAGGACGACCAACATAGTGAGCAAGATCGTGATCAAACTCAGCCTGAAAATCCGGATCATTTTTAAGACGGTTATACAGTTCCGTCAATTCATCCAGAGCACTCATTAATGTTTCTGATACGAAACGACCACCATAAACACCAAAGTGACCATTCTCATCCGGTAATTGCGCCGATTGCGCTTTATCTGTCATTTCAACACCTCTTGAACGAATGCGATCATTTTATCATTGGACTTGATCGCCTTTTCAGCCTCAACACCACCACTAACATCCACAGCGTAAGGCCGTACTTGCTGAACAGCTTTGGCTACATTCGATGGTTCCAAGCCACCAGCAAGAATTACAGGTTTAGGAAGATCATTAGGAATTAATGACCAATTAAAGGTTTCACCCGTACCACCCGGGACACCTGCTTTATACGTATCCAACAGTAAAGCGGATGCGTTCTCATAAGACTTAGCATAAGAGTGAAGATCCGTATCGTCTTTCACTCGAACAGCCTTATACCAGCGAACATTAAATTGATTACAAAACTCAGGGGATTCATCGCCATGAAACTGAACACATGTCAGACCCACTTTTTCTATGGCATCAGACACCATCTGCGGATCAGGGTTTACGAACAACCCAACCACTGTCACATACGGAGGCAAATTAGCAACAACCTGCTGCGCCTGCTCAATACTGACATTTCTGGGACTCGGGGGATAAAACACCAACCCGATAGCATCACACCCCGCAGAGACCGCCCCAAGCGCATCTTCTGACCGAGTAATGCCACATATTTTGACTCGCGTTCTAGTCACTTTGAATCCACTTTAACAAATGAGAAATACTAACAGAAAGCCCAAGCAAGCTACAGCCAAACTTAACGCTGCGCCTACGCCTCAACTAACAAATCAGCAATCAAACAGATGATTTACCGGAGACACCAATAAAGGTCCCAAGGATTCACTGCCTTTAGGAATCGAATAACATGCATCGTAATCGACATCCACAAAATACAGACCATGAGGTGGTGCTGTTACACTGGCTTGAGATCTATCCTTTGCAGCAAGAACTTCAGCCACCCACTCCACAGGCTTTCGACCGTCCCCGACTTCGCACAACACACCTGCGATATTACGAATCATATGATGCAAAAATGCATTGGCTTTTACATCTATAACGACCAAGCCACCTATTCTTCGAACCATCAAGTGATGAATATTTCTCATTGGAGTATGCGATTGACACTCTTTGGCTCTGAAGGAGGTAAAATCATTTTCACCAAGCAATGCCTGACCCGCCTCATTCATCGTCTGCTCATCCAACGGAGCATAATGCCAGGTCACGCCATTACGGTGAATTACAGGCATAGTGGGACTGTTATCAATAATATAACGATAACGTCGAGCAGTAGCAGAGAACCGAGCATGGAAGGATGAATCCACACGACGAATCCATCTAACACCAATTTGATCAGGCAGTTGGGAATTTACACCCCGAATCCATGAATTATCATTTCGCTCCACAGGGCTATCAAAATGAACCACCTGATGAGTCGCATGAACACCAGCGTCGGTTCGCCCCGCACAAACGACTTCAATCGGTGCATTGGCAATTCGACTTAGTGCTTTTTCTAGTTCTTCTTGGATGGAAGGCTTGGCGGATGGCTGACGCTGCCACCCTTTAAAACCATGCCCAAAATATTCGATGCCAAGCGCGATACGCTCAACAAAAGGATGTTCTGACAAGTTACTCACCGTACAACAAAACTAAATCGCCAATCGATGGCGAACCACTGAATGGGTTATGATAACCCATTCAGCAAGTCAGTTGCTTCGGTTTTTTGATCTTCGTTACCCTCGACAATTACTTCCTCAAGGATATCTTTCGCGCCATCAATGTCGCCCATATCAACATAAGCTCGAGCCAGATCAAGTTTCGTCGCAACCTCATCCGCACCCACATAGAAATCCAACTCCTCTTCATTCAGAGTAGACTTCACATCGGCATCCAGATCACTTTCTTCTGCAATACTTTCCTCAACTGCACTTTCCTCAACTGCACTTTCGTCAAAAGCAACTTCTGACGCACTGTCACTATCCAGTGCAACCGATTCATCCAAAGAAAGCTCATCAAAAGAAGTATCCTCTAAAGCTGAATCCTGCTCTGAAATTTCTTCCGGCACTTCAAATTCTTCAGAACTTTCAGCGAGAGCACTTAGATCATCAGCAGAATCCAGCTCAAGATCAGTCGACTCCTCTAGGTCATTCAGTGCAAAGTCATCCGTAATTTCTTCCGTAGACTCTACATCAAATGATTCTACAGGCGTTTCTTCAGCCAAATCCAAAGAAGGAGTCACCTCTGACGCAGACGCTAGTTCCGCGTCAAGATCCACCTCATCCGCAGAATCCACACCCAAAGACTTAGCCAAATCTTCCAGATCATCCATATCCAAATCTGAGTCAGCATCACTCGCCACCTCAGACACAGATAAATCACCTGCCGACTCTTTAGCCAATAGATCGTCTGAACCGAGGTCAGACATGTCTAAAGAACCTTCGCTAGGCGCTTCTAGAACATTATCCTCAACCACAGGCATATCATCTAAAGACAGCTCATCAGCATCTTGTTCAAGGTCCAAACTTGGATCCATTGCAAAACTGTCTTCGCTTTCAGCTTCTTCTGCAAGGCTATCTAGCTGTGCTGTCTCGGAAGATTCCAAGGACGCATCCAAATCAGAATCAAAACCATCAAGTTCCAGATCACCCAGTGAATCGAATTCATCACCAGAAGCAGATACATTTTCAGACACTTCATCCGTGCCCAAATCCATATCCAAAGAATACTCATCGGCAGATGCAGACACATCAAAATCAGACGTTTCTGCTGCAGAATCATTTAAGCCAAGCTCTTCATCCAAATTGAATTCAAGCTCGTCAAGATCATCTGACTCCTCAGCCATTGAACTTTCTGTTAAAGAATCACCACTCAAATCAGAGGCCAACTCAGATTCCAGATCTTCCAAAGAGTAACTAAACTCATCGTTCTCTTCGTCAGCGCCCTGATCTACTAGTAGGCTATCCCCACTGTCAAATGCATCTACAGTAGCAGCTTCACCCATTGAACCTGGTAATTTCTGTTCAAGAACGCGAATCTGACTGCTTACATCTTCTGCACCCAGATTAAGAATTTCTTGTTTCTGACGTTCGAAGCCCTGGGTATTCTGAGTTTCTGCACAAACCTCTAACATTTTCAAACGCAAGTCGATACGGCTTGGCTCATTATTGATCGCTTCCTCCAGCACGCCAACAGCGTTATCAAACTGGCCGTAAGCAATGTAACTGTCCGCTCGAGCAATCACATCATCAACATCAAGGTTGGTATCGCCATCTAAAGATACTTGGCCAAAGCCTTGAGATTCCAAATCAAGACTATCCAACTCTTCATCAATAGTACTCAATTCTTCATCAGCAATATCCATGGAGGATTTACCATCCGTAGGATTTTGCTCAACCACGTCAGCCAATTCATTTTCGCGTTGATAGCTTCGGCGAGACATCATGAACAGCAAGATAACGAATAATAGAGAGCCAGCCCCAATGGCAATCAGCCAAACAGGGTTACCCAAAACAGTTTCAATTAAACCTTGCTTAGGCTGAGATACAGGAGTGTATTGTTCATCAAGCTTGATAACAGGCTTATCGGAAGGAGGCGGTGTCACTTCGGCCTGAACAGGTGCTTCCGGCTCAACCTCTGTCATTTCAGAGGCATCTTCCGGCATAGCTTCATCAACCGTGGCCCCATCGACCATAGCCCCATCCTCGACCATAGCACTTTCTTCCATAGCCTCATCAGCCATAGAGCCATCTGCCATCATCTCTTCCGGCATGGATTCGTCCATACCTTCCATCGGCATTTCAGCATCCATCATGCCTGATGATTCAGAAACTGCAGCCTCTGACATTTCCATATCTTGAGACTCAGACAATGTCTCTTCAGGCATATCCTGATCTGACATTGTCATTTGCAACTCGGCCATCTGAGAATCTTTTAAAGTCACCAAGCGCGATAGTTTTGACATCCGCTCTTCAAGTGCTTCCAATCGAGCAGCAAGTTTTTCATTCTCTCGATTAGCTTTATCCAGATTTTCCTGAGTAATCGCTAATTCATTCTGAAGGGTTTCTACTTCAGCATCGGTACCGGCCTGGTCACCACTTGCTGAGCCTGAGGATGCACTCGCATCTTCAGACCTTACTATCTTTAGCCGAGCTTCATCCGGTTCCATCACATTGGATTGCAACGACTGATCAACACCGCTCAATTGAATCTGACCGGCGGTATCAGAGTGAATCGACTGCTGATAACGCTGATTATGTTTGGCAACTTCTTTAACTGCCGAACCTTCACTCCAATCCTGAATCTGATCGAGTGTAGGCACACGTAGAACAGACCCTTTCTTAATTTTATTGATATTACCGCCAACGAAAGCATTCGGGTTCAACTCTCGGATCGCCATCATCGTTTGCTGAACACTAACTGAGCGATCAGGTCTTACTTCTAGAGCGATATTCCATAATGTATCTGATGATCCCACGGGGCCGTAGGTACCACCAGATGAGTTTGAACTTGTTGAACTGGCTACTGGTGTAACAACCGCTTGAGAATTGGTTGTTTTGGCGGCTGCTTTTTCAGCGTCCATAATCGCTTGAGTCGGCGCCGATGTTTGAGGCGTCACCACGATTTCAGGAGCTTCATCTTCATACACAGGAGGATCAAGCAGAACCGTATATTCACGAAGTACACGACCATTCGGCCAATTCACTTCTACTAAAAAGTTTAAGAAAGGTTCCTGAATCGTTTGTTTTGTCGTTAGTAGTAAGACGCCATCACCTGCCCCCGACAACTTAACATCAAAATCAATATTGCTTAAAAAGAAGAAACGCTCCACGCCTGCGCGATCAAACTCTTCTTGAGCTGCCAATGAAGGAAGAACTTCTTCTTCCGCTAACTCTCTTGTTTGAAGTAGTTTAATCTCAGCCTGCAATGGTTGATTTAAGGACGACTTAAGTGTGATATCTCCAAGTCCTAATCCTAGTGCCCAAGGAGAACTAAGTGCGCCAGCTGCAACTAATGCAGAGGTGAGTTTACGAAGCTTCATGCGTCGATCCTTTGTTGTTATTTACTCGCATCATGCTTTGAATCATAAAAAAGCATTTATCGACTCAAAGCACTCAAACATCTACTGGATGCGTCAAATGTACGATTTTATCTAACCAGTTTAGACGTTTTTGGCCGGATGATGGCTATTATTCGTTAATTGAAAAAGTATCGACCATAAATACTGATTTATCAACAGGTTGTCCTATTGAATTATCAAACCACATCAAAAAGCAGACATAAAAAAGGCCGGATACATTCTGCATCCAGCCTTTCTGTGACATATCTCACATAATAAACGTGAGCGATATCGGCATTACTTGTCGAGAAGAATTCTCAGCATACGACGTAGAGGCTCTGCTGCACCCCATAGCAACTGGTCACCCACAGTAAATGCAGAGATGTACTCAGGCCCCATAGATAGCTTACGGATACGACCAACAGGTACACTCAACGTACCAGTAACTTTCGCTGGCGTCAGTTCTTCCATAGTCACTTCACGATCATTTGGAATCACTTTAACCCAGTCATTATGAGCCGCCAAAATTGACTCAATTTCTTCTACCGGAAGATCTTTCTTCAACTTGATCGTCAACGCCTGACTATGACAACGCATTGCACCAACACGAACACAAATACCATCGATCGGCGTCGCATTATCTGACGTACCTAAGATCTTGTTGGTTTCTACTTCTGCTTTCCATTCCTCACGGCTCTGGCCTGACTCAAGCTGAGAATCAATATAAGGAATCAAACTACCAGCCAAAGGCACACCAAATTGATCCGTTGGGTAATCACTACTGCGGATAAACTCTGCCGTCTTCTTATCGATCTCAAGAATTGCAGAAGCAGGATCATCCAGAAGATCCTTAACATTGTCACGAACTGCACCCATTTGAGAAATCAGCTCGCGCATGTGCTTCGCACCAGAACCAGAAGCTGCCTGGTAAGTCATAGGGCTAACCCACTCCACCAGATCCTTCTCAAACAAACCACCGATCGCCATCAACATCAAGCTAACAGTACAGTTACCACCAACGTAGTTTTTAACACCCTTAGCCAATGCATCTTTAATAACGTGTTGGTTTACAGGATCAAGAACAATCACTGCATCATCTGCCATGCGCAAAGACGATGCGGCATCAATCCAATAACCATCCCAACCGCTTTCACGCAACTTAGGGAAAACTGCTTTGGTATAGTCACCACCCTGACAGGTAATGATCACATCCATCGTGCTTAGAATACTAATATCGGTCGCGTCTTGTAGTGTTTTCTCTGCTGGCGTAATGCCACCAATAATTGGTGCATCTTGACCGGCTTGAGACGTGGTGAAAAATACAGGCTCGATCAGATCAAAATCTTTTTCTTCCTGCATACGCTGCATAAGCACGGAACCAACCATGCCACGCCAACCTACTAGACCTACTTTCACTTTAGCATTCCTCTAACTTTGGATAGCGAAACCACTGCGTTCAATAACTCTTTGTTAAAAGTCGTCTATAAATACTCACCTACAAAAGTAAGCTCGTTTTTGCGTCGACTTTCGCCTCGATTTATTATCGCTCGTTAACGTTTCTTTAACTCGTTAAATTCGGGATACGAACTATTCGGAGATTATACTGAATCTTTGTATTAGATTCAGGATATAAATCAAACTATTTAAAGGAACGGTCAAAAAAGAAAAGCTTTTTAACCGCCCCTTTCCGATCAATTAAGACAGGGCTGCAACCACAGCCTCACCCATTTCTTCGGTAGACACTTTCTTCATACCATCAGAGAAAATGTCCGCAGTACGCAAGCCCTGATCAAGTACTTTACTTACCGCTTCTTCGATCGCATCAGCAGCAGCTACTTCATTCAATGAATAACGAAGCATCATTGCCGCAGACAAGATAGTCGCTAACGGGTTAGCAATGCCTTGACCAGCGATGTCAGGAGCAGAACCGTGACATGGCTCGTACATACCTTTGTTATCTTTATCCAGAGACGCAGAAGGCAACATACCGATTGAACCGGTCAACATCGCAGCTGCATCCGACAGAATGTCACCAAACATGTTACCAGTCACCATTACATCGAACTGCTTAGGCGCGCGAACCAACTGCATCGCTGCGTTATCCACATACATGTGAGACAGCTCAACATCTGGATAGTCTTTAGATACTTCTTCCAGAATTTCACGCCACAACACAGTTACTTCCAGAACGTTGGCTTTATCCACAGAACAAAGCTTCTTATTACGTTTCTGAGCAGACTCAAACGCAACTTTAGCAATACGACGAATTTCAGACTCAGAGTAAACGTAGGTGTTATAACCTTCACGCTCACCGTTTTCCAAAGTACGAATACCACGCGGCTTACCGAAGTAAATACCACCGGTTAGTTCACGTACAATCAGAATATCCAACCCAGAAACGATCTCTGGCTTCAATGAAGACGCATCGGCAAGCTGTGGATAAAGAATGGCTGGACGAAGGTTGCCAAACAATTCCAAGCCAGAACGAAGACCCAACAAGCCCTTCTCAGGACGTAGTTCACGATCTTCAAGGTTATCCCACTTAGGACCACCTACTGCACCCAGTAGAATCGCATCAGACGCTTTCGCCTTATTCATAGTCTCTTCAGGAAGCGGCGTACCGTGTACATCATACGCAGAACCACCCACAAGACCTTCTTCCAACGTCAGACCAAGATCAAACTTATCATTAACTACGTTTAATACTTTAACCGCTTCAGCAACGATCTCAGGACCAATACCGTCACCAGGCAAAATCAATACATTCTTAGACATATTCTTTCTCTATTTCCTTTCTGACTGAGTTATCAAATGACGCACACTCAGTAATTGGATGGTGAAATCCGCATTGATTCACCATCGAAAAAACCACATATTACTTAACGACATCAAACAACCAAGGTTGAGACGCACGACGTTTTTCTTCATACGCACGAATGTCATCCGCATCTTGAAGCGTCAAACCGATGTCGTCCAGGCCATTGATCAAACAATGCTTACGGAACGGATCAACCTCAAAGGCAATTTCCTCTCCGCTTGGTTTTATGACTTTCTGGTTTTCCAGGTCAACCGTCAATTGATAGCCTTCTTCTGCTTCTACCTCTTTAAACAGCTGATCGACTACCGCTTCATCCAAGATGATAGGAAGCAAACCATTCTTGAAACAGTTATTAAAGAAGATATCTGCATAACTTGGTGCAATGATGGCGCGGAAGCCAAAATCTTCCAACGCCCACGGAGCATGTTCACGGCTCGAACCACAACCAAAGTTCTCACGAGATAAAAGAACTGACGCACCCTGATAGCGAGGCTGATTCAACACAAAATCCGGATTCAATGGACGACCACTGTTATCTGCGTCTGGCTTACCTTCATCCAAATAACGCAATTCATCGAATAAGTTAGGGCCAAAGCCACTGCGTTTAATCGACTTCAAGAATTGCTTCGGAATGATCATATCCGTATCGATGTTGGCACGATCCATAGGTGCCGCAATACCTTGATGGCAAGTAAATTTATTCATTACAAATTCTCCCGGAGCACCTTATGCGTTTTCTTTCATGAATGTATTAACATCAACAAAATGACCAGCAATCGCTGCAGCTGCCGCCATTGCAGGGCTTACAAGGTGAGTACGTCCACCATAACCCTGACGACCTTCAAAGTTACGGTTTGAAGTTGACGCACAATGCTCACCATTACCAAGCTTATCCGCATTCATCGCCAAACACATGGAACAACCCGGCTCACGCCATTCAAGACCTGCTTCGGTGAATACTTTATCCAAACCTTCTGCTTCCGCTTGCTGTTTAACCAAGCCAGAACCAGGAACTACCAACGCTTGTTTCAAGCTAGCAGCAACTTTTTTACCTTTTACCACCTCAGCAGCGGCACGAAGGTCTTCGATACGAGAGTTCGTACAAGAACCAATAAACACTCGATCTAATTGAATATCGGTAATCTTCTGACCGGCCTCTAGACCCATGTAACTTAAAGCACGCTCAATAGCAGAACGCTTCACAGGGTCGCTTTCACTCTCAGGTGTTGGAACCGTATCGTCGATAGAAACCACTTGCTCAGGAGACGTTCCCCAAGTCACTTGTGGTTTGATGTCTTCCGCTTTGATTTCAACTACTTTATCGAATACTGCATCCTCGTCAGACACCAAGGTATTCCAATACTCAACCGCTTGATCCCAGTGCTCAGCTTTCGGTGCGTAAGTACGGCCTTTCACGTATTCAGCAGTGATTTCATCGAATGCAACCATGCCTACACGAGCGCCTGCCTCAATCGCCATGTTACACATGGTCATACGGCCTTCCATGCTCATGGAACGAATTGCACTACCGCCAAACTCCATAGCACAACCATTACCACCAGCGGTACCAATGACACCAATCACATGAAGAACAACGTCTTTACCGGTAATGCCCTGACCAAGTTCACCATCAACCTTGATCAACAAGTTCTTCATTTTACGTTGAATTAAGCACTGAGTTGCCATCACATGCTCAACTTCAGAGGTACCAATGCCGTGTGCTAATGCAGCAAACGCACCGTGAGTCGCCGTATGAGAATCACCACACACAACTGTCATACCTGGTAACGTTGCGCCCTGCTCAGGACCCACTACGTGAACAATCCCCTGACGAACGTCCTGCATTTTGAACTCTACAATTCCGAATTCATCACAGTTTTCGTCTAACGTTTTCACCTGAATTTTAGACACAGGATCAACAATACCTTCGATACCTACTTCACGTTCATTAGCTGTAGTTGGTACGTTGTGATCTGGTGTTGCCAGGTTTGCATCCAAACGCCAAGGCTTACGCCCGGCCAAACGCAATCCTTCAAAAGCTTGTGGAGAAGTCACTTCATGAAGCAACTGACGATCAATATAAATTAGCGCAGTACCGTCTTCGCGCTCTTTAACAACGTGGGATTCCCACAATTTGTCATACAGAGTTTTACCCGCCATTTTATTCTCCTCATCACTAAATAATCTGGCTTATTATTCTGACTCTCATCATATGAGGTGCATACTAAGGGGTTATAAAAATAAAATAAATTCATATTTTTTATACATTGGATAACTATTTGTTATCATAAAATTCTGAGTAGCAATTTGCTGAATACCAATCAGGTACAAATGAATGGATACCCAAACACTGAGAGCTTTTTTAAGTGTTGCTAAACATCAGTCTTTTTCAGAAGCCGCCGAAGAACTCTTTCTGACCCAACCAGCCGTCAGTAAAAGAGTCTCTAGCCTCGAAGAGCGACTTGAAACCAAGCTGTTTGATCGAGTCGGAAGAAAAGTATCTTTAACGCCTTCCGGCAATGCCTTATTACCGAAAGCCAAACAGATACTTCACCTGATCAAATCCACAGAACAAGAGTTACATAACCTATCGCTTCAAGTGAGCGGATCATTGGAGATAATTTGCAGCCACCACATTGGCCTACATCGATTACCCCCGATTCTGAAGGAGTATTCCCAGCGCTACCCTGACGTGGATTTAAAGATTGAATTCAGCGAGTCAGAAAGTGGTTACGAGCAAGTGCTTCATGGCGATAAGGAAATGGCGTTAATCACTCTAGCACCTGATCCTCACCCGAGTCTGATCAGCAAAGCCATCTGGCATGACCAAATGCACTTCGTATGTAGTCAGGATCATCCACTTGCAGCATCACCCCATCTCAACTTAATCGACCTGGCAAGTCACAAAGCGATTCTACCCAGCCCAAATACTTTCACGCGCCAAAAGGTTGAAGAGCTGTTTGCGGACACCCAAGTAAGCCTTGATGTTGTAACCTCCACCAACTATCTGGATACCATTCGAATGATGGTGTCGATCGGATACGGCTGGAGTGTTTTACCTGAATCACTCTGCGAGAACTTACACCAACTCCCTATAACAACACAAATGAGCAGCCGCCAACTGGGTTATGTTGTGCACAAACACCATTCATTAACCAATGCAGCCAAAGCACTCATAGAAATGCTAAAAGCCGATGAGAAATAATAAGACATAAAAAAGCGCCGACCCCAAGGTCGGCGCTCCTAAGCCACTGATTGGTAACTTGGCTAAATTACAAAGGCTCGCTGATATAGATGCCAAGTAGCATGAGCCAAGAAGGGGAACAAGATAATAAAGCCTACCAAACCAGTGGCAAAGCCTACTACTGTACATATCCCTACAATACATGCCCATCCAAGCATCACTCCTTTGTTGTCAGCCACAGCTTTTAAACTCGCCACACTGGCACTCACAACATCCACAGGCTTATGAACCATCATTGGCAAGCCAAACACAGTAATTCCGAACACCACAGCACAGAAAATTGCTCCTACTACGGTTCCAACCATTAAGAAAGGAATCATCTCCATCACCGTCATGGTTTCGGGCATTAATGCATGCACCACACTGGCCATACGCATCCAGAAGATCATGATCAGCATTAAACCAAACCCAAGCGCCACAACATCAAAGAAAGCACCGGACTTCATCGCCTGAAGTGAATGAGACAACGTTGGTTCTTTTCCTTTTTTCAGTTGACGGCTCAAATCGTAAATACCCACAGCGAATAATGGCCCAGCCAACATCGCACCAATAAATAAGGCAAAGAACAGATAAGGTCTGTCTGAGGCAAAAGTTAATGCAACCATGCCATATCCGGCCAAGGTAAAGACCAGTCCGTAAAGAAGACTCACAGCTTTGGTTGCCCGGAAGTCAATCCATCCATGGTGGATAGCTTGTTGTATATCATGCATTGATAAGGGTCTTGCAGCGCTCGGCGTTTCAACCCTTGCCGCTTCTTGTTTTTTTATCACTTGTGGCATATCAGTTCCCCCAAACTTCTACTTGCTACATACTTAAAGCTAGCAGGCACCACCATAATCGCTCATTTTTTGTACACCACTCATCGGAAAAGTATTATGAATTATCAGAAAGCCAACTCAGAGAGATTCAAACTTGCATACAAATTGGCACAAACTGCCGGTGAGCTAATCATTGCAGGCAGGAAAAATAACAGCTTCGAACAGTCCTATAAAAATCATAACGAACTGGTTACAAGCATCGATCAACAAGTAGATGACTTTCTAATTTCAGAGTTGAAAAGCCACTTCACTGAAGATCAATTCTTAACTGAAGAAAGTTACATTCCAGGCCAGGATGAATTTGATTACACATCTCCCACTTGGGTTATAGATCCTATTGATGGCACCGTAAATTTTGCTCTCGGACATCCCCAAGTCGCCGTTTCGATTGCCTATGTTGAAAAGAACGAAGTGCAATTTGGAATCGTTCACTGCCCCTTTTTGAATGAAACATTTTATGCAATAAAAGACGAAGGAGCCTTTCTCAATCAAGTTCCAATAAAAGTCTCAGAATGTGATGATCTGTCAAATGCCTTAGTAGCCACGGGACTACCTTACGATAAATCAACCATCCAGAATCTCCTCCCAAACATAAACACCATCATCACGCACGCGCGGGATATACGCAGAAATGGCTCTGCTGCCATTGATCTATGCTGGGTAGCCTGCGGCCGTTTACAGGCGTATTTCGAAACAGTTCAACCCTGGGATATGGCAGCCGGTACACTTATCGCGAAAGAAGCAGGAGCATATACCGGACACTATGGCGACCAAATACAAGACAGTGATTTGATCCCCGACCTAATGAGCAAGCAGCTTCTGATTTCCGTTCCAACGATCCACCCCCAATTACAAGAACTGCTTAAATAACCCCCAAACAGAACCATTAGGTACTTACATTAGCCACAAATAACCTTAAAGAAACTCCAGCAAACGCCGACAACTAGACTAATATTTATCAACTCAAAAGACGTACGTTTAGAGACGGTTAAACCAGCGTAGCGCTAGCGCTCCGCACTTCAGTGCAAGGAAATACATATGTGGTTTGGTAATAAACAAGAAGTTGAAAAACTCAAGGGTAAGAATTCGCAATTGCAGCAAGAAATCAATGAGCTTTCAGTTTCCTGCCAGCAAAAAGAAGAAGAAATCCAATCACTAAAAAACGAGCTCGCTAGCTTAACCAAAAAAGGAAAAGAAAATGACGTCGTAAAATTAATTTCGACGTCTACCAAAGGCATTGACGAAATTCGTCAGTCCGTGGCCAGCACCAGCGATCAGATGATTTCGGAAAGAGAGCGCTTAAACGGGTCACAACAACTATTTGAAGAAAGCTCTACTCTATTAACAAGTACCAAAGATGCCGTTGAATCTATTCGGGATACCGCTATGGACAGCGTCACCAGTATTCAACAACTTCGAACAGTTGCAGAACAAATCAGTACCTTTGTTGGGGCAATTAACAACATTTCAGAACAAACCAACTTACTTGCATTGAACGCTGCAATTGAAGCAGCCCGTGCTGGTGAACAAGGGCGCGGATTCGCAGTAGTAGCAGATGAAGTTCGTGCGCTGGCTCAAAGAGCGGGTGAAGCGGCCTCAGAAATTTCAAATCTGGTAGAAAATATCGATAAGCAAACCCGTGACGTTGATGCCCGTAGCCAACAGATGGCTGAAAAATGTGAAGATGTTGTAATTAACAACACTCAGATCATCAGCTCCGTAAACCAGGTAATCGATATTGCAAAAACAATGCTGACAACCATTGATGGCTGCAGTGAACAATCCTTTGTCCAAGCAGCCTCTCTTGATCACATCATCTGGAAATCACAGGTATACGATCACTTATCTAATCAAATTCGCCTATCTGACAACGACATTGAAGGACACAACCAATGCCGACTAGGGGAATGGTGCAACCACGGTCTTGGTAACCAAAAATTCAGTCACCTAAGATCTTTCCAACGTCTCGATGAACCTCATCGACAAATGCATGAATACGGTAAAGCAGCTATTGCAGCCTTTAACCAAGGAAATGAATCAGAAGCCATCAATCAGGCACACATGATGGAGAGTGCATCCAATCAAGTTCAACGCTGCCTGAATGACCTGCTCAACGAAATCGAAAACTAATCCAACACTCTATCAACTAAAAAAGCCAACGATGAACGTTGGCTTTTTTAGTCTTTCAATACCATTTCATGACAACTTACGTCATATCCCTTCAAAATTGAGAATAAATCCCCATCAATTTGAGCATTAGATCACATTCCAGTGTCAAAACTCCGTCATTTATCAAAATAAAAATAGACCAAAAAATAATCATTCATATAATTGACAGAAAAAGCACGCAAAGGATAAAAAATGCTCAAGCATCAAAAATGCCGTCCTTACATTCGACGTCTTCACGGAAATGAAGAAGCTCATGACCTACTCACTCAAATTGAGCTTGGCTTTTACATCCAGCTACTTCAAGAAAAAGAACTGAAAAAAGCCTATGTCCTTACTCAAAGAGGCTTTCCAAAACATGTGATCGCAGTCTCAAGCTGCAAGCAGGCCCTGATTGACAAAGCGCTTACGTCTGATCCTGATTCTCCAGAAAATTTAAAACTATGGAGCCAAGCGATTCAGAGGAAATTAAATACAATAGAAGCAGATAAACCCTCTGCCAGCTTAATTGATCTAAACGAAAGTTGTCGCAAAAGCTCTTGAGGCAAGTAGCTTACACATGTAAGCTCGCCATAAAAAAGAGTCGACCATGTTAGTTTTTAGAATTCCTCTAGTAATTACGTTCTTTCTGTTCACAGCAGCCCTAGGAATCTTGATCTGCCTACTAAGGCCATTCAATCCAGACAATACCCGCATCTTTGCAAACATTTATTCAAAATACGGGCTAAAGCTGCTAGGGATTAAATTAATAATCGAGAGCTTCTCATTCAAAAAAGAACACACCGCAGTTTACGTTGTTAACCATCAAGATAATCTTGATCTGTTTGTGTGTGGAGCCGTTGTCCCCTATCGAACAGTGACCGTTGGAAAGAAAAGCCTGAAGTACCTACCATTATTCGGCCAACTTTATTGGCTAGCTGGAAACATCTTCATTGATAGAAAAAACAGCGATAAATCAGCTAAAACACTGGATAACTCCACTCTTGCTCTTCAAAAAGAAAACACATCCATTTGGGTCTTTGCCGAGGGAACGCGAAACAGAGGAAATAATATCCTCCCGTTTAAAAGCGGCGCATTCAGAATGGCTATTGAAGCTCAGGTTCCTGTCATACCTATTTGCGTGAGCAGCTACAAAAAAAACCTTCAACTCAACCAGCTCAATTCAGGTTCCGTGAGAATAAATGAACTTCCAGCAATCCCAACACAAGGGTTAACTCTGTCAGATACAAATGAATTAAGAGAAAAATGCTGGTCAATAATGAAAGACGAGATTAAAAGACTGGACCAGGAAACTTACAAGACTTAAGTAACACTGGTCGGAGTAACTGGATTCGAACCAGCGACCCCCGCCACCCCATGACGGTGCTCTACCAAGCTGAGCTATACTCCGAATATTCTGCACTGACCCTATTAAGCAAAATAAGACATGCAAAAGAAAGGCGTTCGTAACAACGAACGCCTATCATAGAACTTTCTTTATAAATTTCAAGCACTAAGACTAGAATTAGCCATTAAGCTTTTAGCACCTCAAGGACTTCTTCAAGTTCTGAGATGGTTTGGCGAATTAACTGCTTAAAGTTAGTTTCTTCACCCTTGGCATCATCACCCGCCAAACGTTGACGAGCACCACCAATAGTAAAACCTTGATCATACAAAAGACTGCGTATCTGACGAATCATCAACACATCTTGTCGCTGATAATAACGACGATTACGTCGCTTTACAGGCTGCAATTGGGTGAACTCTTGTTCCCAATAGCGCAAGACGTGCGGCTTAACGCCGCACAACTCACTTACTTCACCAATAGTGAAGTAGCGCTTCCCTGGAATCACAGGGAGTTCATTATTATGACTGGCTTCCAGCATAGGCTTCTACTTTTGTTTTTAGTTTTTGTCCCGGCCTAAATGTGACAACACGACGAGCAGAAATAGGAATTTCCTCCCCCGTCTTAGGATTCCGTCCTGGACGCTGACTTTTATCACGTAAATCAAAGTTACCAAAACCTGATAACTTAACCTGCTCATTCTCCGAAAGGCACTCACGCACTTCTTCAAAGAACATTTCCACAATTTCTTTGGCCTCACGTTTATTGAGGCCAAGCTCTTCAAAAAGGCGCTCGGCCATATCAGCCTTTGTCAGAGCACTCATGCGCTAACTCCTTAGCTTGGCTTGATACTCTTGATCTAATGCGTTGACGATTGATTCAACACACTGATTAATTTCCTCGTCATTTAGCGTGCGCTCTGGGTGCTGCCAAGTCAAGCCCAACGCAATACTCTTATGACCTTCCTCAATACCTTTGCCTTGATAGACATCGAAAATGGACAATGAATTCATGAATTCGCCTGAATTCTGTTCAATGCACTTCTTAATCTTAGACACATTTACAGATTCATCAACTATCACAGCCAAATCTCTGCGAACTTCCGGGAATTTAGAAATATCTTTAAATTCAGGGATATTACCCTCTAAAATTAATCCCAGTTCTAATTCAAAAGCAATTACCGTTCCAGGTAATTCCGCCAATTTACCGACATTAGGGTGAATTGTACCGACATAACCTACCAGCTGTTCTCCCTTCATCAACTTAGCCGTCTGACCAGGATGAAAGGCAGCATTATCAGAAGCCGGTTCAAAAGCTATAGAATCCAAAGCCCCAGTAATTCCCAGAATTGCTTCGATATCACCCTTCACATCAAAGAAATCAACACTTTCTTTACCACTATTCCAGCGCTCAGGAAGTCGCGCACCATATACAACACCAGCAATATGATCTACCTGACGAAGTTGATCTTCCTGAGGGATAAATACCTGTCCTGTTTCAAACAAGCGAATACGGCTTTGTTGACGTTTTGCATTGTATTGCAGCGCCTTAGCCAAACCTGGTAGCAAACTTGTGCGCATAACCGCCATATCTGCCGAAATAGGATTTGCTAATGCTTTCGGTTCAATCTCAGGATCAAACAGCTTCTGAAGTTTTGGCTCAATAAAGCTATAGGTAATTGCCTCTTGATAACCAGAACTTACTAACTGAGCACGAACACTGGACAACGGAGAAATAACTTCCGGCTCAGACAGCAACTGCATATCAGCAACAGGCAAAGTTCGAGGAAGATTGTTATAGCCATATATACGACCCACCTCCTCAATCAAGTCTTCTTCGATACTAATATCGAATCGATAACTTGGCACTTCAAATACCCAACCAGCATCGATTTTCTCAGAAACAACCAAGCCCAAACGAGTAAGAATTTCTTCAATCTCTGAATCGGAAATTTTCAGTCCGAGTAATGACTCAACTTTTTGTGAAGCCAGAACAACTTTTCGCTCTGCCGGTACGGATTCAGTGTTTTCTTCAACAAACACCGGACCAGGCTCACCACCTGCAATTTCAACCAATAATTGAGTCGCACGCTCAATTGCCTTTTCCTGTAACTTAAAGTCTACACCGCGCTCGAATCGATGTGATGAATCCGTATGAAGACCATAGGAGCGCGCCTTACCAGCAATGGCAATCTGATCAAAATAAGCCGCTTCAAAAAGAATATCTTTCGTCTCAGATGTCACAGAAGAGGCTTCCCCACCCATAACACCGGCCATCGCCAATACCGATTTCTGATCAGCAATAACCAAAGTACCGTCGGTTAACTCTACTTCTTGACCATCCAGCAAAGTAAGCTTCTCGCCCGCTTCTGACATACGAACCCGGATATCACCTTCCAACTTATTCAAATCAAACGCGTGCATCGGCTGACCAAGCTCAAGCAACACAAAGTTGGTGATATCAACAATAGGGTCAATGCTACGAATACCACTACGACGCAATTTTTCTTGTATCCAGATTGGCGTGGCAGCCTTTACATCGACATTCTTAACAACGCGTCCGGCATAACGAGGGCATGCAGAAGGCGCCTCCAAAGTAACACCACGCACATCCTGGCTAACCGCCTCAACTGCAAGAATTTCTGGCGTAGTAACTGCTGTACGCGTCAATGTACCTACTTCACGGGCCAAACCTGCAATACTCAGGCAATCACCACGATTTGGAGTCAGATCCACATCAATCGCGACATCATCCAGGCCCATATATTCACGGAAACAAGTTCCTACAGGCGCATCTTCTCGCAGTTCCATCAAACCATCAGAGCTATCAGAAAGACCCAACTCTTCTTCCGCGCAACACATACCGAAAGACTCTACACCACGCAGTTTAGCCTTCTTAATTTTGAAATTACCCGGCAGTACCGCACCCACTTTTGCCACTGGGATTTTCATCCCCTGTTTAACATTAGGTGCACCACAAACGATCTGGCTTGGAGCTTCGTCGCCAGTATCAACAACACATACGTTCAGCTTATCTGCATCAGGATGACGATCAAAAGACAGAATCTGTCCTACCACGACCCCACTAAACTCACCAGCAACCGCTTCATGACCATCGACTTCCAAACCAGCCATGGTTAACTGATGCATCAACTCTGCTGTATCAATGGAAGGATTAACCCATTCTCTTAACCAACTTTCACTGAATTTCATCTTTATTCCTAACCTTTAAATTCTTTGCCTTGCTTTAGCCCATTGTTATGGACTGTTCTTTGAGTTTGCTGCTTCTCTTAACCCTGAAGTTACTTAAATTGATTTAAGAACTTCATATCATTTTCAAAGAACATACGTAGATCGTTTACGCCATATCTCAACATCGTCAGACGCTCTACACCTAAACCAAAGGCAAAGCCTGAGTATTCTTTTGAATCAATACCCGATGCTTCAAATACTTTTGGATGAACCATTCCGCAGCCCATAACTTCCAACCATTTGATGCTGCCATCTGGGTTACGGCCCCACTCAATGTCCACTTCCGCAGAGGGTTCAGTAAACGGGAAGTAAGAGGGACGGAAACGAACGGCCAAATCTCTTTCAAAAAACACCTTCAGGAAGTCTTCAATCAAACTTTTCAGGTCTGCAAAACTCACTTGCTTATCAACATATAGCCCTTCAACCTGATGGAACATCGGTGTGTGCGTCATATCAGAGTCACAACGATATACTCGACCTGGACAGATAATCCGAATTGGCGGTTCAGAGCTTTCCATGGTACGTACCTGCACTGGCGAGGTATGGGTACGCAACAAAGTGTTAGCATCAAAATAGAAGGTATCATGCATTGCACGTGCTGGGTGATGACCAGGGATATTTAAGGCTTCGAAGTTATGATAATCATCTTCAATTTCTGGGCCCTGCTCGACATTAAATCCAACCTTGGCAAAGAATGACTCAATTCTCTCTAACGTACGAGTTACAGGATGGATACTACCAACGGACTGGCCACGCCCTGGAAGGGTTACATCGATCGTCTCACAAGCGAGCTTCTTATTAAGCTCCTCAGCTTGTAACGTATCTTTTCGCTCATTAATTGCTTGCTGAACTTCTTGTTTCGCTTCATTAATTTTGGCACCCGCTTGAGGGCGCTCTTCAGCACTCAAGGTACCCAAGCCCTTCAACAACTGGGTAAGCTCACCTTTTTTACCCAAGTACTGAACACGAATTTGATCTAAAGCCTGAGCATTATCAGACTCTTTAACTGCATTTAATGCCTGCTCTACGAGGGGCTTCAAATTCTCCATGAAAGGTTCCCGTATTTAAAAATTTTAATGAATAACGAAACAAAATTGAGTCGAAAAATAGGACGGATAATATTACCTGAGCACAAGCTAAAATGGTACAGAGATTCACTAAAAAGCCCTGATAATCCGAGGGGATGAGGGAAGAAACTGACCATCAGTTTCTTGAGGCAATAAAAAAGGGAGCCTAAGCTCCCTCTTTTATACAAACACTAGTCGCTAATATTTGGCTAAAAAACCAATATTATGCCAATGCAGTCTTTGCTTTCTCAACAAGCGCAGTAAATGCAACTTTGTCATTTACAGCCAAGTCAGCAAGAATCTTACGGTCGATTTCAACGTTTGACTTTTTAAGGCCAGAGATGAAACGGCTGTAAGACAGACCATTCAAACGAGCACCTGCATTGATACGAGCAATCCACAACGCACGGAATTGACGCTTACGCTGACGACGGTCACGGTAAGCATATTGACCTGCTTTGATTACTGCTTGTTTAGCAACACGGAATACACGGCTACGAGCACCGTAGTAACCTTTTGCTTGCTTAAGAATCTTCTTGTGACGACGACGCGCCTGAACACCACGTTTTACGCGAGGCATAACTTAACCCTCTACCAGAAATATTGATTAAGGTAATAACTCTGTTAAAGAGAAATTACGCGAAAGGAACCATACGTTGAACCAACTTCAAATCAGACTTTTCAACCTGATGCTTAGGACGAAGTTGACGCTTACGCTTAGTACTCTTCTTAGTCAAAATGTGACTGGTATGAGATTGACGGTGTTTGAAACCGTTCGCAGTCTTTTTAAAGCGCTTAGCTGCACCGCGCTTAGTTTTCATTTTAGGCATTTGGAATAACTCCGCATTTAGCCAACACAAAATCCAACTACCAAAGCTCCAACAGATAACCATTGGAGCATTTGAAATCAGCTTTGGAGGCTTAGTCAAAATATGAAATAAACACTATTCACTAAGTAATGAAGGACTCAGTAAATTAGACAGTCTATTTCTTCTTCTTAGGGGCTAAGACCATCGTCATTTGACGACCTTCCATCTTAGGGCGCTGTTCTACGGTGCCGAATTCTTCAAGATCTTTTTCAAGTCTTAACATCAACTGCATACCGATGTCCTGGTGCGCCATTTCGCGACCACGATATCTCAGAGATATCTTGGCTTTATCCCCCTTCTCAAGGAAACGTACCAGGTTGCGTAGTTTTACCTGATAATCCCCTTCTTCAGTGCCAGGACGGAACTTCATTTCTTTAAGCTGCGTCTGTTGCTGCTTTTTCTTCGCCGCTTTTTGTCGCTGCTTATCTTCGTACAATTTCTTTCCGTAATCCATGACCTTACATACGATCGGATCACCATCGGAAATCTGTACTAAATCTAGTTCGGCCTCAGATGCTGCACTTAACGCCTCATTAATTGAGACTACACCCACCTGCTCACCGTCTGCTCCAATTAGTCGAACTTCTTTCGCGCGGATATTTTCATTGATAGGAGCTTGTTGTTCTTTACCGCCACGTGCTCTTGGATTTCTAATTGCCATATCTCCAGTTATTGCTTACGTCCACGCTCTGCAATCTTTTCATTTAGCAGATTTTCAAAGGCTTCAACAGACATTACACCTAAGTCTTCGCCATTGAGAGCACGAACCGCCACCTCTCCATTTTCCATTTCCTTATCACCCACAACGATCTGATAAGGAACCTTCTGTAGAGTGTGCTCGCGGATTTTAAAGCCGATCTTCTCATTTCTCAAGTCCGCATTCACTCTAAACCCGTTTTCAGTCAATCTTTTCGCAATATTTTGCACATATTCAGACTGACGATCCGTAATATTCATCAAAACCGCCTGAACCGGCGCCAACCAAACAGGGAATTTCCCTTCATAATGTTCAATCAGAATTCCGATGAATCGTTCGAATGAACCAAGAATAGCACGGTGTAGCATAACCGGTGCTTTTCTTTCACCATTTTCATCAACGTATTCAGCACTCAAACGCCCAGGCATTGAGAAGTCCACCTGAACCGTCCCACACTGCCACACACGCCCCAAACAATCCTTCAAAGAGAACTCAATTTTTGGTCCATAGAAAGCCCCTTCACCAGGTAACTCTTCCCACGGCAGTTCTTTTGCATCCAAAGCTTCTGCCAATGCTTTTTCAGCCTTATCCCAGATTTCATCAGAGCCCACTCGTTTTTCAGGGCGAGTCGATAACTTATAAATTAACTCTTCGAAACCGAAGTCATCATAGACTTCATGTAAGAAGTCGATGAATTCTGACACTTCATTTTGAATCGCATCTTCAGTTACAAAGATATGCGCATCATCCTGAACAAAGCCTCGAACACGCATAATACCGTGCAACGCACCTGACGGCTCATTCCGGTGACAAGAACCAAACTCAGCAAGTCTCAATGGCAAATCACGGTAACTCTTCAAGCCCTGATTATAGACTTGAACATGACACGGACAGTTCATCGGTTTAATCGCATAGTCGCGATTTTCAGAACCGGTAGTGAACATATCTTCTTTAAATTTATCCCAGTGACCAGACTTCTCCCAAAGAGAGCGATCAACCACCTGCGGCGTCTTAACTTCTTGATAACCACGCTCGCGCTGTTTTTGGCGCATATACTGCTCAAGAACCTGATACAGCGACCAACCTTTTGGATGCCAGAAAACCATGCCTGGTGCCTCTTCCTGCATATGGAAAAGATCCAGCTTCTTAGCTAATTTACGGTGATCACGCTTTTCAGCTTCTTCGATACGCTGAATATAAGCTTTTAACTCTTTTTTATCTGACCAAGCCGTACCATAAATACGCGTCAACATTTTGTTGTTGTTATCACCACGCCAGTACGCACCCGCCAACTTCATCAACTTAAAGACTTTCAAGAAACGCGTATTTGGAACGTGCGGTCCACGACACATATCGACGTATTCTTCGTGATGATACAGACCCACTTCCTTAACGGAATCGTCCATCTCATCAATAATTTCAACCTTGTAGGACTCACCACGAGATTCAAATAAAGCTCTTGCTTCTGCAACCGGCGTCCACTTTTTAACAACATCGTAATTCTTGGCAATCAGATCCTTCATTCGCTTTTCAAGCTCAGCCAGATCTTCAGGCGTAAACGCCTCTTCGGTTTCGATGTCATAATAGAAACCATCTTCAATAACAGGACCAATTGCCATCTTCACATCAGGACGCAACTGTTTTATCGCATGCCCGATCAAATGAGCACAAGAGTGACGAATAATATCCACCCCATCCTGATCTTTTGCCGTGATAATTTGAAGCTCAGCGTCTTCTGCTATGGTTTCACACGCATCTTGAAGTTCACCATTTACACGACCAGCAATTGTAGCTTTAGCCAAACCAGGGCCAATATCTTCCGCTACTTGCATAATAGTGACAGCTTGATCAAAAGAACGCTGACTTCCGTCAGGAAGGGTAATAACAGGCACAATAAAATCCCCATCAGTGGTGGCCCATACCAAAGGCCACATGAAAAATTAAGCTCACAGCAAGCACATATTAACTCGCAACAAGCACATCCAAATACAAAGGGAAAACATGCTAAGATCGACACTCATAAGTGTCAACAGGAAAACAAAGAAAAATCAAAGAGATTGGTAGTCCCGACCAGATTCGAACTGGTGACCTCTACCATGTCAAGGTAGCGCTCTAACCAACTGAGCTACGGGACTAAAAGAATCTAATACATATTAGACAGAGGTTATTGAGGTGGGCATTATATTTACATCCTTCCGAAATGCAAGCACCCACCAGCTATCTTCTTAATTTTTATTACTTTAGCAGATTACTCCACCAGTATTTTCTGCTTTAAACGCACCAACTCATCACGAATATGGGCTGCTTTCTCAAATTCCAGGTTCTTAGCCGCTTGATACATTTCATCTTCCAGCCGAGTGATTTGTTTCTTAATTTCACCCGGCGTCAAGGCATCAGTAGACATTTTGTATTCTTGAGCAGGTTCCGCAACCTTACGAGATTTAGACTTCCCTCTCCCTCCCGGAACCACCCCTTCCATGATATCAGTAATTTTCTTATCCAAGCCTTTCGGAATAATCCCATACTCTTCATTGAAGGCCTGCTGCTTAGCCCGGCGACGCGACGTTTCATCAATAGCTCGTTTCATCGAACCTGTTTCACGATCCGCATATAAAATAGCTTTACCACTCACATTTCGGGCCGCACGACCAATGGTCTGAATCAAAGAACGATCCGAACGCAAAAAACCTTCTTTATCTGCATCAAGAATTGCCACAAGAGAAACTTCAGGCATATCCAATCCTTCCCGAAGTAAGTTAATCCCCACCAACACGTCAAACTCACCCAAACGCAGATCACGAATAATTTCTACACGCTCAACCGTATCAATATCCGAATGCAAATATCGAACGCGAACATCATGATCCAACAAATAATCAGTCAGATCCTCCGCCATACGTTTGGTTAATACAGTCGCCAACACCCTTTCATCTCGGTTAGCACGCTGACGAATCTCAGATAAAAGATCATCGACTTGTGATGACGCAGGACGCACTTCAATCTCAGGATCAAGCAATCCTGTAGGCCGAACTACCTGTTCAACAACTTGCGATGCATGTTCCGCCTCGTAGTGAGAAGGCGTAGCAGAAACAAACACCATTTGAGGAGCGATTCGCTCCCACTCATCAAACCGCATTGGTCGGTTATCCAGTGCAGACGGC
Organism: Litoribrevibacter albus; assembly: GCF_030159995.1. Taxonomy (NCBI): domain Bacteria; kingdom Pseudomonadati; phylum Pseudomonadota; class Gammaproteobacteria; order Oceanospirillales; family Oceanospirillaceae; genus Litoribrevibacter; species Litoribrevibacter albus. The sequence goes on from NZ_BSNM01000011.1 coordinate 43,893, forward strand.
AATCTAAAACCATACTCAACCAAAGTTTCCTTACGACTTCGATCGCCTTTATACATCGCCCCTAACTGGGGCACTGTTACATGAGACTCATCAATAAACAACACCGCATCCGAAGGAATATAATCAAACAAAGTAGGCGGCGCTTGCCCTGGATCTCTTTTGGACAAATAACGCGAGTAATTTTCAATACCCGTGCAATAGCCCAGCTCCTGCATCATCTCCAGATCATAGCGAGTACGCTGTTCTAATCGCTGAGCCTCTACAAGCTTATTATTTTCTCGAAGCTGCTCAAGCCTCTCCGCCAATTCAACTTTTATATGCTCGATTGCCTCTAAAATTGTTTCACGCGGAGTCACGTAGTGGGTCTTAGGATAAATAGTAACGCGAGGCACTTTATTAAGAATCTCTCCCGTTAAAGGATCAAACCAACTAAGTTGCTCCACTTCATCATCAAACAGCTCAATACGAACCGCTTCTTTATCTGATTCCGCTGGAAACACATCAATAACATCCCCCCGAACCCGATAAGTAGCACGCCTAAAATCTGCATCATTACGCGTATACTGCAGCTCGGCTAAGCGTCGTATTATTTTACGCTGATCAATTTGATCCCCACGAACCAAATGCAACATCATTCCTAAATACGATTTAGGATCACCAAGTCCATAAATCGAAGAAACTGTCGCTACGATAATACAGTCCTTCCTTTCCAGAAGTGATTTAGTCGCTGAAAGCCTCATTTGTTCGATATGTTCATTTACCGACGCATCTTTATCAATAAAGGTGTCCGAACTTGGGACATAAGCCTCAGGCTGATAATAGTCATAATAGGAAACAAAATACTCCACAGAGTTGTTTGGAAAAAATTCCTTAAACTCACCATATAATTGCGCTGCTAACGTCTTATTATGAGCCAATACAATTGCCGGACGCTGAAGACGTCCAATGACGTTCGCCATGGTAAACGTTTTTCCAGAACCCGTTACCCCTAACAACGTCTGATGCACTAACCCTGCATTAATCCCCTCAACCAATTTATTGATCGCTTCAGGCTGATCACCTGCTGGCTGATACTTAGAAACGACCTCAATAGGTTTCTGCTTTTCAGAAAGATCAATCACATTAGACATAACGACTCAACACATTCACAAAATACGGACGGATAATTGCTTATTTTTCGCAGGATCCAAGCCTATAACTATTCACGACACCCTTATTTTACGGTATCATCTGGCCGATTTATCTGCAGACAAAGCATGATAACTCAATACTAATTTTATGTATTGATTACTATGCTAAAAATAAGTTCTCGCAGACCTACTAAATACGGCCTTTTTGTAAGAGGATTTAAGATTGGACGTACAACTGTCTGACCGCGTGCAACAAATCAAACCTTCTCCAACACTCGCAGTAACAAACCGTGCTGCAGAATTGCGAGCAGCCGGTAAAGACATTATCGGATTAGGTGCAGGTGAACCTGATTTTGATACGCCGGATCATATTAAACAGGCTGCCATTGAAGCACTAAACAATGGTTTCACGAAATATACTGCAGTTGACGGAACCCCTTCTCTTAAAAAGGCGATTATCAACAAATTCAAGCAAGATAATGGCTTGGATTATGAAGCCAATCAAATTCTGGTTTCCTGCGGCGGAAAGCAAAGCTTTTTCAATTTAGCACTTGCGCTGCTAAACAAAGGCGACGAAGTTATTATTCCTGCACCGTACTGGGTATCTTATCCTGACATGGTACGCATGGCAGAAGGCGAACCCGTTATTATTGAAACAACCATTGAGTCTCGTTTCAAAGTAACTGCTGAGCAACTAGAAAGCGCCATTACAGACAAAACTCGCCTCTTTGTAATCAACAGCCCTTCAAACCCTACGGGCGTTGCATATACAAAAGCTGAATTAAAAGCACTGGCTGACGTCCTACTGAAGCACCCTAGCATTTTGATCGCCACTGACGACATGTATGAGCACATCACTTGGAATGAGGAAGGTTTCAACAACATTCTGAATGTTTGCCCTGAGCTGTATGACCGCACTATCGTCCTAAATGGTGTTTCAAAAGCCTATTCCATGACCGGTTGGAGAATCGGCTATGCAGGCGGTCCAGCTAAACTAATCGGCGCAATGAAGAAAATCCAGTCTCAAAGTACGTCAAACCCAACTTCGATTGCTCAATATGCAGCCGAAGCAGCATTAGCCGGAGATCAAAACTGCGTAGCGCAAATGGTGACAGAATTTAAAAAGCGCCATGACTATGTAGTTTCAGCGCTTAATGAGATTCCAGGCGTTGAGTGTATAGAAGGAGACGGAACTTTCTATGTATTCCCAAGTGCTCAGAAAGTTATCGATAGCTCTGACAAACTGTCCAACGATTTAGACCTGGCTGAATACCTTCTTGAGTCAGGTGTTGCAGTAGTTCCCGGCTCTGCTTTTGGAAGCCCAGGCAACATGCGCTTATCCTTCGCGACAAGTATGGCAATATTAGAAGACGCTATTGCTAGAATTAAAAAAGCGATCGAAGCACTTTAATTACCAATCCACTTAAATAAAAAACGGGCTATCAAGCCCGTTTTTTATTTTATTATTCCCCTTATCAAACAGCGCTCTACCCACCGCTTCTTTATAAAATAAATTTAATGCATTTGTTTAGTTGAAAATATTCAAAACTCAGCCATATTATCTATAATACTGCCATCCATTAAAAACAACCGGGAAACTTAATAAATGTCTATCAACTTTAGTGAATACAGCCTTGAAGATTTAAAGCAAATTCAAAAAGATTTAGAAAAGACAATTAAATCCAAAGCTCAAGACGCAAAGAAAACGGCTCTTCAGCAAATCCACAACATCGCTAATGAACACGGATTAGATCTAGATGAAGTTCTTGATGGATTAAAGAACCCTTCTAAAAAGAAGGCAAAAGTGGCCCCTAAATATCAAAACCCTAAAAACAACAGCGAAACCTGGACAGGAAGAGGCAGAAAGCCTAAATGGGTTGAGCAAGCACTATCAGAAGGCAAATCATTATCAAGCCTTGAAATCTAACACCTAATAAAAAAGCTCCTTTAAGGAGCTTTTTTATTAGAAGGGCCAATACCACCGAGAACCATCATCTTTCTGAGCTTGTAACTCCTCATACTTCTCTGGTTCGTGATACTCCATTTTATAGGTTAAAAACCTACCACTGTGATCATCAAACTTAGTAGTCAACAAATCACGATAAGCCAACTCTTCTGGAATTAAGAATAAAGCGCCATCACCCACAGGTTCCTCTTCAGATACAGCCTTATCCATTGGAGGTGGCGTTAACTCGGAATAGCGCAAGAAATAAGTATTTCCAGCCTGAAGATTAACAGTAAAGTCAGAAATAATACGCAAGCTAAAGTGACTTGTTCCTTCCAACCCTAATAAAGGCCTACGGATAACGATATGACGCTTACCTGGCTCCACTTCAAACCAGTAGTGCGCATTATTTTTAATACCAAATTCTCTAATATCATCAATATATACACTCGGAGATTCAATTTCTTCCGATGCCCACTGTGAATTCGGACGATATATAACAATCAGAGCGTTTCGCTCCATATCCACATCTTCAGGTAAAGAGTACTCAGGCCCATTTACCGGATGCAACCACGAGCCGGGAATACTTTTCCCCAAAGACTGATAGATACGACACCCTTGAAGATTGGCTACAGACAAAATTACAAGAGAGAGAAATATAATACGTTTTGCTAGACTGATAGGCATAACATTATCCTAGTTATGGCTTTTATTGTTATTGTGATCAAAACTATATCAATGAATACCAACTAAAAGAATGGGGTTGAGCACATTTGTGGAGTTTGTTCACACTTTTAAGGGCAATTCTGCATCACTGATTGATATTTATACAGAATTTCATACCATGTACAACTAAGCTAACAATAATAATACAAACTCTATACATAGGGCTTAGCCATGCCTTCAAAACTGAACTCAATGTTAACAACTGCTCTCATTTGTTCGCTAGGAATAGCGGGACAAAGCTTCACCTATGCCAGTGAAACGTCCAAACTTACAAAAGAGAAACAAGCTGAGCTAAATAGATTGCTTGCGGAAGCAGCCAAACAAGCAGGCATTGAGTTGGATGATGAAGAACTAACGATCGTTATTGTTAAGAAACCAGGAAAAGAAACAGACTCATCAGACACCAATGATGAAGGAAACGTTATTGGTGATGTTACGACCGAAGGATCAAGCCAAACAACAGCAGCATCTGAGAAATCCGGTGAAGAAGATAAAGTAAGTGATGAGCAACTCGTGTCAAAAAATACTACTACCAGTACCACTGACACAAATAAAGAAGAGCAGTCATTAGCCAACCCTGATAGCAAACAGACTGAGCCATCGAAAGAAAATCAAAAAGCAGTAGCCGCAACCAAGATTGGCAATGACACCACTACTCAGACAACAAACACCACGGAAGTGCCGAGAACTGAGTCCATTAAGGAGCAATCAGCAGCCACGAAAGAGCCGGTTGAAGTTACCCAAAGCAACGTCCCAACGCTTTCTGAGACACCACAAGAAATTAAACCTGAAGCCCAGATCGAAAACCAAGTTTCTGAAGATAACCAAGCCTCAGAAAAAGCCGTAGCAACCTCAACAGTACCAACCACTACAGCTGCAGAAGAAAAGTCACACCCTGTAAATACTGTGAATCAGGAATTTTCTAGCGCACCAGCAATCGCAGATCAAAGCAAAGCTATCGAATCTCAAGCAGATAATACTACACCTGGTTTAATCACAACTGCACCAAGTGCGGAAAAAACGGCACAAGCCAATCTTCCAGTAGAAACACCTGTACAAGCAAATCCAGTAACTAATCACTATTACGGCAATTATATTTCCCCAGAAAGGCAAATGGACTCCTATTACAGTTCCGACATCATGGAAGCCATCAACAAGGTAAACACAACAACATCAGATTCACTCGATATACCAGCCGATCAAATTGCATCTATTAATCTCGCCAGAATGGAAAGCAATGAAATGTCCGATCTAGTGGTAGAAGGTGCATTAGATGCAACAGCAGCTGGTGGAGTTAGCACAACCACCCTGAAAACCGTGGTAGTCGTTCCAGATACCAGTGAAATTGATGATATGGACAAAGAGCTTGAAGATGAAGATATTGAAGAGCTTAAAGAAGCTCTCAATAAAAAAGATCTCAACAAAAGGGTAAAAGAAGCGCTTGAGCAACTGAGTCGAAATCAAAATAGAGGCTCATCATCCTCAAATAACATAGGAACGATGAATGCTTCAGGCGTTAATGTTACCGCTACATTATCATCAAGGATCACAACCAACTCGGTCTCAACTTTTAACCAAACCAATCTAAGAAATACTAACTTCTAGTTCCTTGCTTAAGGCTCGTTGATATCTTATGTCACGAGCCTTTTCACCTATCTTAAATATCATCATATCCTGCTGATAATCCTTCAAAGCCCCATTATCTTTAAAATATTGCATTAAAACTTGAATATTCTCACCAACCTCTTTGATAAAAGTTTCCAAAAATAAACCAGTCTCCCCACCATTCGCTATATAACAATTTAGCTCTTGCTCAGCTGAGCTTATTCCATTTAGTACAAGCGTTAACCGAGGAATGAATGAAGTGAGATCCAACTCATGCTTCATCAATATCTTTATAAGATATCCAAGCATTGACAGAGAGACATAAAAATCTTCAACAACACGAAACGGCTTTACAAACCAATCATATCCATCACCAGGTAAAACCTCGTCATGTGCTAACTCCAACCGACTAAATACACCCTTCGATTTTTTTAAATCCTTAAACACGGGCATGTTCAAATCAACCAATGAGAGTCCATCAATATTTCTCTTAACCTTACATAGTTTAGAAGCTTTACTTTCATAACCTTGCTCATTGGCGGCAACCAATAGCAAATCAATTTGATCCGGTGCTGTTATAAAATCCTTCTTGCCCACCAAGACAAAAGCTTCAGATTTCTTTTCAATTTCAGTAATCCAATCCGATGGTTTAAAGCTTCGATGCTCATTAACTACAATGGATGCAATTTCATTATTAAGAAAACGTCCAAACAACATTTGAATCGCCGATTGATAGCCACACCAGAATGCAGAAGAGGTAGAGTTACTTGACGTACCGGATAAAAAAACCTGTTCAGCAATAGGGCCAGGAAGACGCTTGATTATCACATCCCTAATCCAAACAGTTTGCTCAGAAACACCTCGATTAACACCAATAGTGTATTTAATTTCTCGCCACATAACCTCTATCCATTAATTAACATAGGTTTTGTAATAAATCTGAAACACCGTCTCTTTAGCCTATAGCCAAATATAAAAGGAGACTACAATGAAACTATTAAAAGTTGCCCTATTGTCTGCGTCAGTTGCACTGACTGCAGCATGTCAAACAACTCAAGAAAATACTTCTTCAGTTAATGCTGAAGCACATCAAGCCCAAAGTCTACGAAATGCAGAGCTTTATGAAGTTCATAAGGATAACCGCATTTATGTATTCTACGATCACACTCTTTACGAAGATTTTCTAAAACACGGCCACACAGCTTACATGTATAACCGCATTGGTGCTGGCCCTAAGGGTGAAACTCTTGTATTCGGTTTAACCAAACAAGACAAGAAAAAGCGTGAAGGTATTCCAAGCGTGGAACTTCTTGATGGCAGCCTTCCAGCCGCTGATGACTTCTATGCAGAAATGCACCTTCATGGTCGCATCTATGTTTTCAGTGCATTCCAAGACATGGCAGCGGTTCGCAAAACCGGTGAAGCTGCTTACCGTCATGCAAAAATCGGCTACGGTCCGAATGGTGAAACAGTGGTATTTGTACTTAACAAAGGAAACAAAAAGAAATACCCAGAAGCACTGGTTAATAAGTTCGACACTATGAACGGCAAAAGCTAATCATACAAAGACCTGCCATCCGGCAGGTCTTAATTTCCTTCGCTACTTTTGACTTCCTATTTTTTTCTGCAAGTCATTCACTTTACCTGAAAGCTTGACCAATTCTGCATTGACACGAGTTCGGTTTTTATCAATTGACTCGATCAGCTTGGACAATTTATTAACTTCCTTATCTAGTGAATCATCATTCAATTGAATTTGAAGATCCGTTACTGAGCGAAGCAACTCATCATTCAAGTCTTTAATTTGCTTTGTATTCGCTGTAATAGAAGCCTGATATTCTTCCAGCTTTGGAAGGTATGGATTTATTTTTTGAGACAGCGCATTAATTAAATCCGAACTTTGTTTAATGTCCTGCCTGATTGAAGCCAATGCATCACTTAATTTTAGTTTGGTAAGCTCATTAACCTTTTGATCCACCTTAGTTAGCGAAGCAGAAATCTTGTCAGTTTGAGACTTAACACTCTTGCTAGATGCTTTTAAGCTCGCAATCTCTTTTTCCTGATCCTGAATGCTCTTACGATTCCTGTCATAACTCACACCCCAAAGCTTTCTAATCTCTGAATCATGCTCTTTTAGAGTAGCCCGGAAAGCTGCTTCAGAGGAGGCCACCGAATCGTTCGAAATATCCAGCTTACCTTCCAATACCTGCACTCGCTGAGAGAGAAGATTAATCTGCTGGTTTGTTCGATCGAACTGGTCGTACACTCGATCAAACTGATCCGCAACCCAATACCCCATCCCCGCCAGTAACACAGCCAAAATCAAACTAACGATAATGGCGAACATTCCACCCGATCCAGAAGGAGATTCTTTAACTGTGGTTTCTACTTTTTTAGGCGAACGCTTAGTCGTTTGCCAATCATCACGCTCGGCTTTTAAATCTAATAAATCATCGTGTGCCATAAACTACCTATAAAAGTTCACACTATTCCATCAATTTTCTAATAACGAAGCATTATACCTAGGTTATTAAGCAGATGCTGCTCGAAATCCCATACAAAGCCTGTCATAGTTATTCGCTCAAGTCGAATAAACGAAGAAATTCACTTGGATGGGAGGTCTTGTGTCCAAAAGTGTTGGGATTATTGTATACGGTGCCTATGGCCAAATAGGCAAAGCCGTTACGTTAGAATTATTGAAACAAGGCATATATCCTCTACTTGCCGGAAGAAACCTCAAAAAGCTGAAACAAATCGCCAATAAAACCAACCTTCCTTACGTTTGTTTTGATGTTATTAACTTCAAGACCATTGAACGACACCTTGAGGATGCCGAGATTTTCATCAACTGTGCAGGCTCCTTAGTAAATAACCCGGAACCCATAGCACGAGCTGCAATAAATTCACATTGTCACTACCTGGACGTTGGTGGTCAGTATCATACGTTAACCACGTTATATTCATTGTCAGACATCGCCAAAGAGGGAGACTCTGTTATTTGTGCCGGTATCGGAGCCGAATGCATTCCAGGAGACTGTCTAGCAGGCAGTATTAAGCACAACCTCAAAGAGCTAACGAATATTGAAATTGCTTATGACATTAGCCACCGATTTTCCGCTGGCAGCATAAAAGCCACACTAAATCGCCTATCCAGAGGCAATATACAGTTAACCAATCATTCACCTGAAGCGACCAAATATTCCTTCAACGCCAAGCGTGTTCTTTTTGCCAGCCGACTCAAGCATGTTAGCCAAGTCCCCTCAGGTGATCTCGCAGCCATTCACCGCAGTACCCAATGTCCCAATATACGAAGCTACTTTGCAATCACTAAACAATTTACCCCTATCGTACGTTTACTGAACTGGTTTCCTGGTTTGTTAATTTCCAAGCCCCTGCATCAAATGATCGACAAGCTGTTCAGTCATAACAAAGGTCAACCAAGCGGTATTAGTCATTATTGGGCGAAAGGAATCTCACCGGACGAGCGCGAAATGGTTGCCAGAGTTTCTACACCTGACATCTATCAATTCACAGTCGACGCCACAATCTACATCGCAGGTTATTTACTAAAACATGACCGCAGCGGTGGAGTTTATACGCCAACAGAATTAATGACCTGGAAATTGGTGGAAAACATACCGGGTTGCAGCTCTATTCGATTTGGCGATATGTACGGATAGATATAAAGCAGATATGGAAATACCCACACTTTTTTCATGAATAGCGAACTCATTAAATCAGTGCTAATATCCCCACCACCAGAGTGTCAAACACAGGCGATCAGCCTAAATGACACCAAAGAAAATTGACTTGATATGGAGAGTTAACCAATGGCTTTCGAATTGCCTGCATTACCTTACGAAATAAATGCTTTGGAACCACACATTTCACAAGAAACTCTTGAGTTCCACCACGGCAAGCACCACAACACTTACGTGCAAAAGCTAAATGGCCTAATTGAAGGTACGGATCTTGAAAACAAAACTTTAGAAGAAATCATCAAAACTTCTGAAGGCGGTGTATTCAACAATGCTGCACAAATCTGGAACCACACTTTCTACTGGAATAGTCTTTCTCCAAACGGCGGCGGCGAGCCAACAGGTGCGCTAGCTGACGCAATCAACGCAGCTTTTGGTTCTTTTGCAGATTTCCAAGCTCAGTTCAACGACAAGGCAGTAAACAACTTTGGTTCTAGCTGGACTTGGTTGGTTAAGAAAGCTGACGGTTCTCTAGACATCGTTAACACGTCTAACGCTGGCACACCAATCACTGAAGAAGGTGTAACACCATTGATCACTGTAGATCTATGGGAACACGCATACTACATTGACTACCGTAATGTACGCCCTGAATACCTAAAAGGTTTCTGGGCTCTAGTAAATTGGGATTTCGCTGCTGCAAACTTTGCATAATTGCTCCCGGTTGAATAAAAGGCGCTTCGGCGCCTTTTTTATTGTGTTGCTGAAAGCGATCTAACCCAGTCTAAGCATGCAGTGTTCACTCATCGATTAGAAATACATTAGTCGATAAATCAGGTATCATAAGCGCCTCTTTATTCTAGGTGCAAAACTAACATGACCAGGCTGTTCGTCGACCAATTAACCGTCATTGATTTCTCTTACCTCGATCACAACCGAGGTCTGCTTGGCGAAAGCTGGCTCGTCAATTGTGAGCTTAGTGGTGAGCTTAACGACGAAGGCATGTTATTTGACTTTGGGCATGTTAAAAAAACCATCAAGCAATTTATCGATAACTTTGCTGACCACAAGCTGCTCATTGCTACACAAACCCCGAACTTAACCATCACTACTGAACAGCAAGATCGAACTAGTATCGAGTGGAAGAATGGCCCTCGATTCCTAAACACATCTGCACCTTCAGATGCGTTTTTGTTTATCGATGCTCAATGCATTACTGAAGAAATACTTGCTCGCCTGATGGAAACGGAGTTAATGAACATTCTTCCTGATAATGTGACCGGTGTATCACTGGACCTATATCCAGAAGCAATAAACGCTGCGTTCTATCACTACAGCCACGGTCTTAAAAAACATGATGGCAACTGTCAACGCATAGCACATGGTCATCGATCTCCAATAGAGATCTACATTGATGGAAAAAGAGATCAAATATTGGAGAAGCAGTGGGCCATCACATTCAACGACATCTACATTGGGACGCGAGAAGATATTGTTGATACACCTGATCAAACGCCTGATACGATCAGGTTTAAGTATCAAGCACCTCAAGGAGAGTTTGAACTTTCAATGAATCGGGATCAGGTTTACCTCATTGACACTGACTCAACTGTAGAATGGATTGCCAATCACATAGCTAAAACGATTCATCAGCAACACCCTAATTCCACTGTTAAAGTGAAAGCATTTGAAGGCTACCGTAAGGGAGCTATCGCAGAGTATTGACCTTGTATTACTCTTCGATATGATAGCCGCCAAGAAGCACATCTTTAGGATTCAAAACGACATTATGAGTATTTCTGTTTATAACACACTGACCCAAAAGAAAGAGTTATTCCAACCTACAGACCCAAACAACATTAAAATGTATGTGTGTGGTCCTACGGTCTACAACTACATTCATATAGGGAATGCTCGTCCGGCGGTGGTTTTTGATACTCTGTATCGTTTACTGAAACATCACTTTCCTAAAGTGACCTACGCACGCAACATTACGGACGTAGACGACAAAATTAACAAGGCCGCGTTAGAGCAAAACGTCGATATTCGCGTTATCAGCGATAAGTTCGCCGATGCCTATCGCGAAGACATCCATCAACTGAATGTACTTCCTCCTGATGTAGAACCCCGCGCTACTGAAAACATCGATCAAATGATCGACATGATTTCGCGCTTGATCGAAAAAGGATACGCCTACGCAGCTGAAGGTCATGTATTGTTCGATGTTCAAGCCTATGAAAAGTATGGTGAACTATCCAATCGATCTCTTGAAGACATGTTAGCGGGTGCCCGAGTTGAAGTTGCCCCATACAAAAAGTATGCAGGTGACTTTGTTCTTTGGAAACCATCTACTGACGAGCTACCAGGTTGGGACAGCCCATGGGGCCGTGGTCGCCCTGGTTGGCACATTGAATGTTCAGCAATGATCGAGCGTCACCTCGGTACCACCATTGACATTCACGGTGGCGGTCAGGATTTAACTTTCCCTCACCACGAAAATGAAATCGCACAAAGTACATGTGCACACGATGGTGAGACCTATGTTAAGTACTGGATGCATAACGGATACATCACCATTCAGAACAAAGATTCGGACAGCCATGAGAAGATGTCTAAATCCTTGGGCAACTTCATCACCGTACGTGATTTGTTGTCTGAAATTCCAGGTGAAGTGGTTCGATTTGCACTCTTATCGGCACACTACCGTTCTCAATTAAACTGGTCTTCAGATTTGATCGAACAAGCGTACACAGCCTTAGATAAGCTTTATACAGCGCTGCGCGATATCAACGTATCAGAAGTTGAGACCACTGCCGTCTCCACCACGCTGCTTGAAGCACTGAATGATGACCTAAATACACCGATCGCTATTGCGGAACTTCATCATCTAGCCAAGCAAATCAACAAATCGGACTCAGAAGAAGAAAAAAGCCAAATTGCAGCACAGTTAATTGCCTCTGCTCAATTACTCGGTTTATTGACTCATACGACCGAAGAATGGTTTAAGTCGCGAGGGAAACAAACAGAAGGTGGCCTTACTGACGAGCAAATTGATACTCTCGTTCAAGAGCGCATCGATGCGAAGAAGAACAAAGATTTTGCCCGGGCCGACCAAATTCGCGACGAACTAAAAGCTGCTGGTATAGAACTGGAAGATACACGCGACGGAACACGCTGGCAAAGAGCTTAAAAAGCCCTGAATACGCTGAAAGATATGAATACACTAAAACGACTTCCACAGTTTATTGGTAAAGGACTAATCAGATTCTATCAAGTCTGCATTAGTCCTTTCATTGGAAGTCATTGCCGGTTTTATCCTAGCTGCTCTCAATATGCCTTGACTGCGTTTGAAGTTCACGGTGTAACCAGAGGAAGCTGGTTGGCACTTAAGCGTATCAGTAAATGCCACCCTTGGAATCAAGGCGGTTTTGACTATGTGCCAGGTACAGAACCGCTGGATTCAGATACATCTGTCAGAAACAACAACGCAGACGTGTCATCGCCCTGCCATTGCAACAGACAATCTACAAATCAAGGAATCAAAGATGATCGATAAACAACTTTTGGCCATGTTGGTCTGCCCTGTTAGCCAAGGCGAATTGACCTATCACGCTGACACAGAAGAGTTATGGTGTAAGAAAAGTAAACTGGCCTATCCAATTAAGGACGACATTCCGGTCATGCTGGAACATGAAGCACGCCAATTGACTCTTGAAGAATACGAAAGTATTAAAGGCGCATAAAAAAACGCTGGCAATAGCCAGCGTTTATCTCCAACAGCTACCATTACGATACCTGTTATAAAATCTACTCAAGCGTGTGTTTTGCTAGAGCGGCGCGTTGTTTTATTCGAGCGTTTGTTAAAAATACGGGAACAATAATCTACCCACTGCTTCCTTAAAACTACACCACTAACTGCCATCGCAAGTACGATTAACACCAAAGCAAAAACAATCTCATAATCCATCAGACTTCACCTCTACTTCATACATCCGTTACCTATGACCAATCATAGAACAACTAATAGCCAAAGTCTTACAATATGACGACAAAGTCACGACCTTATTGCACAATGAAGCTAATCAATATCTGTCAACTGGTTAATGACATCCGCTCTTTGCTGAATCATGCGTTCCAAACGCACAACTTCATTCACGCCGTTTCCAGAGGCATATAAAGTTGCCATCCGATCAACCAATACACCTATTTCTTTAGATAGGTTCTTAAGTACCTGAGTTTTAAGGAAAACTTCATTTCCTACACGAATGTGTTTTAAGTCTCGACCTCGCATACAAACTCCTATTTCTTGCGAATTTACATCCTGTAAAAAGTCCGATGGGCTACTTCTATTCTTTAACCTCGATAAAAGTTAAACTTCACATCGCTGACATCCAAAACTAAAAATCTTCGTTCCATCTGAAAGACAGTAATCATATGTTACAAGGCTTTTCCATTCTTTTCGTTTTTTACCTGTTTGGTGAATTACTCGTTCTTCTATTGGACAGTCCCATACCCGGCTCGGTCGCAGGAATGCTGTTATTGTTCGCATTTCTCTGCTGGCGTGATAAAGCCCCCAAAGCACTAATTACAACGAGCGAAACGCTGCTTTTGTATTTACCACTTTTGCTTATCCCTGCAGGGGTTGGTGTCATTCAATACTTGGAACTACTTCAAACCCAAGCATTGGCGATTTCAGCCTCATTAATCATCGGCACCATCCTATCAATGCTCTTCATCAGCTGGTTTGCCCGAAAATTCATTAAAATTGATAAGCAGGATGAAACGAATGATTGACCTTCATACCTGGGCTGTTCAAAACCCAACAGTTAGTCTCATCATTACCATTCTCAGCTACTACCTTTGTTTAAATCTCTATAAGCGCTTTAACCATACAGCGTTATTGCAACCAGTGATGATAAGCATCGTCCTGATTATTAGTTTAATCTCATTTTTGGAGATTCCCTACGCTCAATACTTTGATCACAACAAAATCATCCATTTCCTACTTGGTCCTGCAACAGTTGCCCTCGCTATTCCTCTGTATAAGAACAAACAACGAATACGTCAGTTGGCCATTCCTCTGTTTTCAGCAGTGATTATCGGAGGCAGCATGGCCATTTTCTTTGCGGTCTCAATTGCCTGGTGTCTGAACGCAACGAACGACGTATTGCTCTCTTTGGCACCTAAATCGGTGACTACTCCGATTGCGTTGAGCATTGCCGAAAGTATCAATGCCATCCCCTCACTTACCGCTGCGTTCGTTCTGATCACCGGTGTTGTTGGCGCTGTGGTTGCAGAACCTTTATTCCGCCTCATCAACGAACAGGATGACGGGATCAAAGGTATGGCCATTGGTATTTCCGCTCATGGAGTAGGCACAGCAAAGGCGTTGGAAATCAGCCCGCAGTGCGGTGCCTTCTCTGCACTGTCTATGGGTCTCACAGGAGCCTACACAGCGCTGGTACTTCCCTATGCAATGGAATTTCTACGTGCAATGGCGTTAGTCCCTTAATTAAGCTCTCTTGTTATGATCAAGCAGCGAATTAACCTCGATAACAGTTACTTAGACTATTACCGTCAAGTGTTTTCACCAACTGCAGTACACAACATGTGTTTAGCACTGTTGGAAGAGTTACATTGGCAACAAGAACATATCAAAATATTTGGAAAGACGATTAACTCCCCCAGGTTACAAAGCTTCTATGGTGACGATGGCGTCAACTATCGTTATTCAGGAAGAACCTTTAAAGCCACACCTTGGGCACCATGTTTAGAGAGGTTAAGGCGCGCTGTATCAGAAATAACAAACCAGCCATTTAACGGTGTGTTGTGTAATCTATACAGAGACGGTGACGACGCGATGGGGTGGCACAGTGACAACGAACCGGAATTAGGAGCAAACCCTGTTATAGCTTCTCTTACTTTCGGAGCATCCAGACGATTCTCTCTACGAAAAATTGGCGAGTCTAAACAACGTTTCTCCTTAGAGCTTGAGAACAATTCCTTATTGATTATGCCTGCCGGATTTCAAAGCCATTATCAGCATGCCCTACCACGATCAAAGAGAATATCGAGGCCAAGAATCAATTTAACATTCAGAATGTTTTATAATTAATGTAAGAAAAGTTTAATAATCATTTGACATTAAATAAAAAATCGCCATAATGGGCGCCTCAATGACGCGGGGTGGAGCAGTTTGGTAGCTCGTCGGGCTCATAACCCGAAGGTCGTCGGTTCAAATCCGGCCCCCGCAACCAGATTCTAAAACCGAGATTCTTATCTCGGTTTTTATATGCCTATTCGATGGGTTCAAAGCTTCAGTTAAAATTCGAGCTGATCTGAAATCCCCAGCATGAGCTGTTCTGCTTTGATGTAATCAAATGAGCTCAAGGATTGCTCTAGCTCTTCAACAGCTGAGTGAATACCCAGTTTCTGACCCAGGTTCTTTAGCAGCAGAAGTTCATCACTCTCAATCATGAAAGAGTTGGACATTTTCTCTGCAATTTCTGAAAGTAAATGAAGGAACGACTGCTTGGTTTCGTCATCCACATCCATTACAGCTTCGGGCTCTTTAACCGTAATCATATCGTGTAATGCAGTTTTTAATTCCAGAGCTTCTTTTTGAGCAAGAGAAAATAGTAGCTTGATATGTTCCACATGAACGTCAGTCAAACCGCTCTCCCTGAGAGCGCTTTCCACATCTTTTGCAATGGTATGAATGTAATTGTTACAGAGATTACCAGACACACCTTTAAGTGCATGGACTCGTTCAATCAGTTTTTGAGTCAATGCCTCCACGCCTTCATTGGAGATAGGCATGGACTCAATCAGAGGTTCAATTTCTTCAAGAATCGAACTGTAATCCTGACAAAACATTTTTAATAGACGAATGACTGTTTCGGAATTCTCACCAACTTTTTCTGATAATTGAATCAAGTCAAAGTTAGCAACACGTTTGAGCTCCATTAACACATTACGTTCATCTTGTTCTGGACTTTCATCGGCAGAAACAGGGGCCTCGTAAATCAGAGGATCGTTACTTCCTTCTACCCCTATAGAGATCCCTACTCTTGAATCAGAAGGGGCTTGCGGGCTATCCTCCTGACTCGCCGAAACAGGGCTGGGGCATGCGACCACCAGGCTGAACACACTTCCCTCACCATGATTACTGTCTACCTCTATCACGCCATTCATAAGACTTGCTAACTTCTGACACAAGGCCAAACCAAGCCCTGTGCCCCCATATTGACGCGTGATGGAGCTGTCCAGCTGAGCAAACGAATCAAACAGCAAAGGTAAGTCAGACTCATTGATACCGATCCCGGAATCAATGACCATAAACTTAACCACACCGGTATCAGAAGAGGAAGGTTTGAAATAACTGACCGACAACTTGACGTATCCATCCGGGGTAAACTTCACCGCATTATCAAGTAAGTTAATCAAAATTTGTTTGATTCTTAGAGCATCGCCAAACAAAATTTCGGGCAATTGATCTTCAATTTCACAGTCAAAATCGAGTTCTTTTTCAAGGCACCGTTTCCCCGCAAAATGAGTAAGCTGATCAATTAACTCTGACAAATTGAACGGTGCACGCTCGATAACCATTTGACCACTGTCGATGCGTGAAAAATCTAATACATCATTAATCAAGTGCATTAAAATTTCTGCGGATTTTTCGATGTTGTGTAAGAACTTTTGAATTTCGCCGGACTCAGCACGACTAATAGCCAGCTGAGTCATCCCCAGAATGCCATTCATTGGGGTTCTAAGTTCATGACTAATATTCGCTAAAAAGTCACTTTTCGCTTTACTCGCGACTTCAGCTTTCTGAATGGCCTCATTGAGCTGCATGTTAGTTGCTGTCAGGGCTTTGGTACGATCCTGAACCCGTTGCTCCAACTCATGATTAAGGCGTTTCATGTCTTGCTGCATTGTCTTCATATCAGTGATATCAAGATACACAGCTACCGCTGCAATAATTTTTCGTTTGTTATCGTACACCGGAGCGGTATTCGCGATCACCCAGCAAAAAGACTTGTCGGGATAAACTATTTTCACTTCCTGATTAATGACATGTTCGCCTTTATTGAGCGCCTTCATAATTGGAAGCTCATCTCCGAACAGCGGAGATTCTTTTTCATCCATCACAAAACAATGGTCATCGTCGCCCCCCAGGTGTTGTCCCCGGGAAATTCTGCGAATTCGTCTAGCCGCCTCATTAATGATTTGAACTTCTGCGTTCTCACCATCAGCAACAACAATGCCCACCGGCGAGTTTGTTAATGCAGCTTCAAGTAACGCACTCACATGCTTTAATTCCTGCTCGGCCTTCTTTCGGGCACTGATGTCCCTGAGCATGGTTAAAATGCAAGACTCGCCATCCAAATGAATGAGACTCGAAGAGGCCTCAGAGTCCACCAAGACGCCGTCTTTCGTCTTCACCTGCATCTCGATGCCACTGACCTCACCAAATTCCACCAACTGCTTCAGCATGGTGTCGCGTTTGCCAAGATCTGCCCATATATCCAATGCCACCGTCGTACTGCCAATGGCATCCTTGTAACGATACCCTAAGGTTTTTTCAAACCCTTCATTCACATCAATAATTTTCATATCTTCGAAACGCACGATCAATACGGCATCAGGACTGGCATGAAAAGTAAGTGCGTATTTTTCTTCAGAACGTTTGAAGTTCTGTTCGGAAATTCTGAGACGATCTACTTTGTGATTGAGACGAAGAATACGAATGTAGAATGCCCAAAGAAGTAACAATAATGCGAATAATCCAACGGATAGTAAGATCACAACAGAAGACATGAACCCTCCGATTTCTGTTGTACAACGAATGAAAATATCGAGCAGTAACAGCTCTCTTGAAGCAGTATCTCAATTATGGTTGGGCAGTTCGTTCCAGGACTGTTAAGCATGAGCTATGAGATTCAAATTAAATTAATTCAATTTGAGCTAAACCGACATCAGTTCAGTTTAGTCCAGTTTTAATCACATTAGACCTAATCACGGCTAACTACAGAATTATTTATAATCTACAAAAGTACTTATAATCTACAGAAACTTACAGGATGATCAGAGGTTATGTCGTTCTCGATATCGAACGGCTCGGCGCATGGCTTGTTCAACCTGATCTTCGGTCATTTGATCTTCAAGTACCAGCATAGCGGTTCGGGCTTCATTGACACCCAGGTAAGACGCCAAGTTGTAATGCATGTGCGCTTCTACCAAGCTTCGCACACTGCCTCTACCTGTTGCATACATCTGCCCTAACCTGAAATGCGCCATTCCATAGCCCAACTCAGCGGACTGGGTATAGTATGTTTCAGCCCGTCGATAGTCCTTCTCTAATCGAAACTTTTCAGCTTCCTTAAACTGCGACTCTCCTACCGGGCCTTTCTTAACCTCATATTGCTTAACAACACCAGGACTGGAACCCGTCAATGGCGCTTTTTCGTAATACACTTTACCAGCATGAGCTATGCCTGAGCCCCAGATCAAAGTGAGTAAAAGCACTCCAAACACTGTATAAAAACAAGACAAGCATAACTTATTAACGTTAGCTAACTTAACTGAATAATTCACACTAAATCCTCCAAAGAAAATAAACTAAACCAACAAAAAACAGAATAACTCCTTTAATTTCATAAAGATATTCAAATATCCATTAATCTAAAAAGTTAAATTTTATTGATATTTGTCAATCTTTAACCCCTGTCTATACTGTTTAAAAAATAAGCACAAAAATGTAAATGGACTTTTGGGCTGAATGGGCATGCAGGACAGGCAGCCGCCAGATTCAAGGAAGAGCTGATTAACTGGGATCAGGGAGATACCTATGCTGTCAGCATTTGTCCGAGTGACGAAACAACTTGCCGTTATTGCCAGTTTACTTCTTATGTCTTGGGCTGTTCACGCCGAGTGGGAAGTAAATATGCCGAAGGGCATAACCCCAATCAGTGAAACGGTCTATGACCTCCACATGATTATTTTTTATATCTGTGTGGTGATCGCTGTCATTGTCTTCGGGGGGATGTTCTGGTCGATTATTCACCACCGAAAATCCAAAGGCCATCAACCGGCTAATTTTCATGAAAGCACCACTGTCGAGATCATATGGACAGCCATTCCACTCCTGATTTTGGTAGTGATGGCCATTCCTGCGACGCAAGGCGTTTTTGCCATGTACAACAGTGATGATTCCGACATTGATATTCAGGTCACCGGGTATCAGTGGAAATGGCGCTATCAATTCATCGGTGAAGACATTGATTACTTTTCTGTCCTCGCCACCCCCAGAGACCAAATCAACAACCAAGCAACCAAAGGCGAACACTACTTGTTAGAAGTCGATGAGCCTCTGGTGGTTCCCATTCATAAGAAAATCCGTTTTCTGCTGACCTCCAACGACGTTATCCATGCCTGGTGGGTCCCTGAACTGGCGGTTAAGAAAGATGCGATTCCTGGCTTCATCAACGAAAGCTGGACTTACATTAAAGAGCCTGGCACCTATCGCGGCCAATGTGCCGAACTTTGCGGCAAAGACCACGGTTTCATGCCTATTGTGGTCAAAGCCGTTGAGGAATCAGAGTATCAGGACTGGCTGAATGAGAAGAAAGAACAGCGTCGATTAGAGCTAGCCAAAGCGGCGGCGGAAGCCGAACAAACCTGGGACCTCAACGAGTTGGTTACCAAAGGTCAGCAAGTGTATGAGAAGAACTGTCAGGCATGTCACCAGCCAACAGGTGAAGGGTTACCGCCAGTCTTCCCGGCACTTAAAGGCAGCGCCATTATCAAAGGCGACATTGCCGAACACATCCGAGTGGTCCTTCATGGCCGAACTGGTACAGCAATGGCCTCTTACGCAGCACAACTTTCAGATTCCGAGATCGCATCCGTTGTGACCTACGAACGAAATGCCTGGGGCCAGAACAGTGGCGACACGGTACAACCATCCGACGTTGCAGAGCTGCGTTAATCCATTCAGGGAGGAATTGATATGAGCGATACCATTACCAGCAGCGACACCCTGGATCACCACGAGCCGCATGCCAAAGGGCTCGGCCGATGGTTGTTCACGACTAACCATAAAGATATTGGCACGCTGTATCTCATCTTCAGTTTTGTCATGCTTTTCATTGGCGGCGGGATGGCCTTTGTCATTCGGGCGGAACTCTTCCAGCCCGGACTGCAGTTCATTCAACCGGAATTTTTTAATCAGATGACCACCATGCACGGTTTGATCATGGTGTTTGGTGTGGTCATGCCGGCTTTTGTCGGGCTAGCTAACTGGATGGTGCCATTGATGATCGGGGCACCGGATATGGCTCTGCCCCGGATGAACAACTGGAGCTTCTGGATCATGCCATTTGCTTTCACCATGTTGTTATCCAGCTTGTTCATGGACGGCGGCGGCCCTAACTTTGGCTGGACCTTCTACGCACCGTTATCCACGACCTACGCACCACCCAGCACGACCTTTTTCATCTTTGGTGTTCACCTGATGGGGCTGTCCTCCATCATGGGTGCAATCAACATCATTACCACAGTGTTGAACATGCGCGCACCTGGCATGACCTTAATGAAAATGCCAATGTTTGTCTGGACCTGGTTAATTACCGCTTTCTTATTGATTGCCGTGATGCCGGTTTTGGCAGGCTGCGTCACCATGATGCTGATGGACATTCACTTTGGCACCAGCTTCTTTAACGCGGCAGGTGGTGGCGATCCGGTGATGTTCCAACACGTGTTCTGGTTCTTTGGTCACCCGGAAGTGTACATCATGATTCTACCGGCCTTTGGTGTGGTGTCTCAGATCATTCCGGCGTTCGCACGCAAGAAACTGTTTGGCTACCACTCGATGGTTTATGCCACAGCCTCTATTGCCATCCTCTCCTTCATTGTTTGGGCACACCACATGTTCACCGTCGGACTCCCGGCCGCTGCTGAACTCTTTTTCATGTATTCCACGATGCTGATTGCCGTCCCTACCGGCGTGAAGGTCTTTAACTGGGTCTCCACCATGTTCAAAGGGTCCATGACATTCGAAGCGCCCATGCTGTTCTCCGTGGCTTTCGTCGTGCTCTTCACCATTGGCGGGCTTTCCGGCTTAATGCTATCGATTGCGCCAGCAGACTTCCAATATCACGATACCTACTTTGTGGTAGCTCACTTTCATTACGTGCTGGTGCCAGGGGCAATCTTCGGAATCATAGCCGCGACTTATTTCTGGATTCCCAAGTGGTCCGGCTACATGTACAACGAAGGCTTAGCCAAAGTTCATTTCTGGTTGTCGTTCATTGGCTTGAATCTTACCTTCTTCCCGATGCATTTCCTCGGCTTAGCGGGTATGCCAAGACGTATCCCGGACTATGCGTTGCAATTTGCTGATTTCAATATGATTACCAGCTTAGGTGCATTTCTGTTTGGCACCACGCAGCTGCTATTCCTCTACATTGTGATTCAGTGTGCACGAGGCAAAGGCGAGCCGGCACCGCAAAAACCGTGGGAAGGTGCCGAAGGTCTGGAGTGGACAGTGCCATCGCCAGCCCCTTTGCATACCTTTGAGCAACCACCGAAGGTTGATTAACCATGAACAAAAATACAGAACAACCGCAAACCACCCAGGTGAAGCACTTACCAGCCAAGCTGGTTGGTGCGGCGGTTTTGATGTTTGGGTTTGGGTTTGCGTTAGTCCCGCTCTATGACGTTTTCTGTGATATTACCGGCATAAACGGTAAAGGGTTTGAACGAAAAACGGCTACTGCTACGGAGGATATACCTCCCTCCGTAAAACAATCAGCCACAATCAAAGCACCACAACAAGAGACGCCAGCAAGAAGTATCCAGGTACAGTTCATTGCCCAACCGCAATCCGGTTTCTCAGGCGACTTCTATCCTAAGTCAGTGACGATGAGTACCAAGGTCAATCAAGCCGTTACCACGGCCTACATTGCCCGAAACGCCACCGACAAAGAATTATTTTTGCAGGCAATTCCCAGCATTTCCCCTGCAGAAGCCGCTATCTATGTCACCAAGATGGAATGTTTTTGTTTTCAACAGCAAACATTGGCAGCCGGACAACAACGGGAAATGGGACTGACCTTTTCCGTTTCAGATGAATTACCTGAACACATTCATAAAGTCACTTTTTCATATTCTTTGTATCCAGTGGAAACAGATGCAAAGAATCAACAAGCACACGTCGCTTCAGACACCCCTGATGCAAAAGACATGATTACGGGAGGCAACCATGAGCCAAACACCTAATCCAACGCATCCGCCCCATTACTATGTGCCCCATCAGAGTAAATGGCCCATCATCGCCACCGTCGCTGTCTTTTCATTGCTCTTCGGTCTGGCATCCATTCTGCACAATTCTCAAGTCGGCGGGATGAGTTCCATACCCAGCTGGATTATGCTGACCGGCCTTGGCTTAACCGTCTACATGATTTACGGATGGTTCTCGAACGTAATTCAGGAAAGCCGACAAGGTTTGTATTCATTACAACTGGATCGCTCCTTCCGATTTGGTATGGCATGGTTTATTTTCTCTGAAGTAATGTTCTTTGCCGCCTTTTTCGGTGCCCTCTTCTACGCACGCGTACTGGCTGTTCCCTGGCTCGGTGGCGAAGGAGAAAAAGGCATTAGCAATCAACTATGGGAAGGCTTCAGCGCTCATTGGCCATTACTGTCCAACCCTGATCCGGAACTCTTTCCTGGGCCAAGTGGCACCATTCCAGCGTGGCAAATTCCCTTTCTGAATACGGTCATTCTGGTGACATCCAGTTTTACGGTTACGTTGGCACACCATGCATTGAAAGAAAACAAACGCACGCGCTGTGCCCAATGGTTAGCACTCACTGTCGCCCTAGGTGTCATTTTCCTTAGCTTTCAGCTGTATGAGTATCGTCATGCCTACCATGAGCTACAGTTAACATTGTCCTCAGGGATTTATGGTTCTACCTTCTTCATGCTGACAGGATTTCACGGCGCCCATGTCACTATTGGCACCATTATGTTGACGGTAGTTCTGATTCGAATTCTGAAAGGTCACTTTACCAAAGAGAAGCATTTCGGCTTTGAAGCCTCCGCTTGGTATTGGCATTTTGTAGACGTGGTATGGCTGTTGTTATTTACCTTCGTGTATGTGCTTTAGACGATGAGCGCTGAGCAACACTCGCTGAATAATGCACTTTGAACCATGCACTTTGAACAATGCGCTCTGAACAGCGTGAACAGATAAACGAAGCTATAACTGAAATGAAACCACCGGATCACCAATGATGACCGGTTTGATATCCAAGATAGAGGAAGATAAGCAACAAGGTAATCGCACTTAACAGTACTCGAAGGGCCAGCCCTTTGAGTACTTTATTCCCTGGCTGAGGGTGGCGAATTAAATGCCAAAAGGACCAGAAGAGACTGATCACAACAGCAAGGAGCATAACAACAATAATGAATTTGAAGATCATAGATTCCGACTCCGTTCGTACTCAAGAACACCCTGAGCGCACTGACGTTGAAAAGCGCGGCCTGTTATTTGAGTGTAATGCTTTTGGCCATATTTGGCATCTTAGAGTGATCCCGGCATTCTGGTGCATCATGTCGATCATCATCGCCCTGGCAATTTCTCTTGGCTTCTGGCAACTGGATCGCATGAAACAAAAAGAATCTCAGATCGAAGAAAAGCAATCTCATACAACACCGCTCAATATCACGGGTCACTTTATTGGCCCCCGACTGTATCTCGATAATAAGACCTACCTGGGGAAAGTGGGCTATGAAGTCATCGACGTCTTTGAAACCAAAGAATCAGCAAATCGCACCACACTACGGCTGATCAATAGAGGTTGGATCGCTGCAACAGCCGACCGTCACGAACTGCCAGACATCCCCAAGCCAACGTCGTCCAAGATCCAACTTGAAGTTTTCCCTGATACTTGGTCAACCCGAATTCCAACGGCAAACATCGAGCACATTTTGCCGTCCGTGTATCGCATCCAGGCATTAAACCCCGAGGTGCAAGAAACACTGGCATTACCGAGACAATACTTTCGTGCCACATCAGGCAATGGCGTATTAACCACCGAGCATTGGCAAGATCAAAACAATCAATTGGAAATGAGCCCAAGACGCCACCTGGGTTATGCCATGCAATGGTTTTCCGTGGCGATTGTCGCCTTTGTCATCTTACTCAGCAGTTCTATCACGATATCGAGTCAACATCCGCCAAAACAATAACAACGTGTTAATACAAGCGAATTAATAACAACAATTACATAACAAGGAAATGCAAGGAGAACACAATGACAATTGAGAGAACCAAGTGGTCTTCCTGGTTAACCTTAGTCACTATTTTTAGTTGCGCGTTAGTGCCTTTGCTCTCGGCGTTTGTGCTGTTTTTTTGGCCGCCCGACTCTTTTTCGCTGGAGACCACCCATCATGGTCAGCTCATCACACCGCCACTGCCGGTAAATGCCAAGCAACCTCTTCAACATCCGGAAAACCAGAATAGGGTATCTGAACAAAGCTCTTGGCAACTCGTTCAAATAGACATTAAAGCCGAATGTAAAAACAATCCTAATACGCCCCCTGTTTCAGCATCACCGACATCGATGCAACATGAGAACGAACAAATCATTAAAGCACTTGGGCGAGAATCTCACCGCGTCACTTCGGGTTACCTCTGTCTCCCGGCCTCCCCTTTGCAAGCCGTTCAGGCAACCGAAATGACAGGCATTGTCGATCCAAACCATCAACTGATCATGGTATATGACTCATCTTCCGATCAACGAGCCATCTATCAAGATCTCAAACGACTACTGAAATACAGCAAGTTAGGCTAAGGAGGCGCTTACATGATTCGATTAACTAACATTGCCTTAGTCCTGGTTTTCATAGTCATCGGACTCGGCGCACTGACTCGATTATTGGACGCAGGCCTCGGCTGCCCTGACTGGCCTGGATGTTACGGCTTTCTGACCCCGCCCAATCATTCCGAGCACATAGAAATTGCAGAATCCTTGTACCCGGAAACGCCAGTAGTACGCCATCAAGCCTGGATGGAAATGGTACATCGTTATGCAGCAGGCAGTTTGGGGCTGATTATTTTCACACTGACCTGGCTTGGATATCGCTCAAAAAAACCTTCCATTCCCAGGGTGCGATTCATCACCACAGCACTCAGCCTCATCGTGATTCTTCAGGCGGCCTTTGGCATGTGGACAGTAACCTTAAAACTGTGGCCGCCGGTAGTCACCTTGCACTTGCTCGGTGGTTTCATGACCTTTGGCTTACTGATTTGGTTAAGGTTAACCTTGATTCCCTCGCGATCCACTAACGTCCCAGAAACATCAAGTACATCTAAAATTCCTACCAAGCCCCCACTCAAACGACTGCACACATTCGGTCTATTGGTGTTTATCGTGTTGGTTGCTCAGATCTCTCTGGGTGCCTGGACGAGCAGTAATTATGCAGGACTGGCCTGCCCGGACTTTCCAACCTGCCAGAATCAATGGCTGGAACACACCTCGTTAGAGAAAGCCTTCAGTATTCCCACATACGATGACCTCTCGTTTTTGCACGGACGTACCGATGCTCAAACCCGAGTGTCCATTCAAGTGTTCCATCGAATCGGTGCCATGATCACCACAGTGTTGCTGAGCGTATTCTTAATCCTATTAATGCGAAGCCAACACTCCTTACGAAAGCCTTTGACCCTGGCTGTTGCCTCACTGCTAGGTCTACAAATCGGTCTCGGAATTTTATCGGCAGTATGGCTGTTACCTTTGCCTATTGCCTTGGCACATAACCTGGTAGCAGCGTTACTGTTCGGGTCGTTTATTACGACGCTTCATTTTGTCATTCAGGTACCGATTACAGTTGAAGACCCTCTCAAATCAAGTCATTCAACCACATCATCAATTGGAAAGAGTCAGGAGGTTGTAGATGGCAACGCTATCCCAAGTAACTCCTAGGAACATAGCCCTTATTGCTCCTCAGTATTTGGAGCTGTGTAAACCGAAAGTAGTGTTCGTCATGCTCATTACCGCATGGGTAGGAATGTTGCTGGCTTTGCCGGGAATCCCAACCTTCCATCAAGTGGGTCAAATGATTCTGGCATCGGTTGGCATCAGTTTGTGCGCGGCATCCTCTGCCGTCGTCAATCACGTTGTGGATAAGTGGCGGGACCAAAAAATGCAACGCACCCAACGTCGGCCAGTAGCTCAAGGTCAGATCGCCAGCAAACAGGCATTACTGTTTGCGTCGGCGTTACTCATTATTGGCAGCGGATGTTTACTGCAAGTGAATCTACTCTGCTTGTATCTCACGCTATTCGCGACGTTAGGCTACGCCGTATTGTATACCTTGGTATTAAAGCCCATAACGCCTCAGAACATTACCATCGGCGGGATTGCTGGCGCGCTTCCACCACTATTAGGTTGGACAGCCATTTCGCCGAACATCTCTGCCCATGCACTCTTGCTTGTTTTAATCATCTTTGCCTGGACACCCCCTCACTTCTGGGCATTGGCACTGTATCGGGTGAAGGATTATCAAAAAGCGGAAGTCCCTATGTTACCCGTGACTCACGGCCAAGCATTTACTCGCTTACACATTCTGCTCTACTCCGTGCTACTGGTGATTGTGACCGCTTTACCGTGGCTGAGCCAATTCTCTTCCTGGTTGTATTTAGTCTCAGTTAGCTACCTCAACATAAAATTCATGAGCTTGGCTTGGCGCTTATACAAAGAAAAGTCCATGACCTTAGCGCAGAAACTCTTTAAGTATTCCATCGTCTATTTACTTGGGCTGTTCCTGGCAATACTGCTGGATCGAATTCTATTTTTTTGGCTCTAGATAGCTGACCTATAAGGTTGGCTAAGCTAGACTTGGTAGTGAATTTGATCTCGTCAGGAAGACCTCAATGTATAAATCGTTTATTGGAATCACAACGCTTTGTATTTCATTAGCCAGTGTCTCGTTAACCGGCATTTCTCTCCCGGCTTTGGCGTCTTCGTCAGCACCAGGGTCGTCAGAGCTAAATACCGAGTCAGCTTCTACGCCATCTCAACTCCCATCCCAACAGATGGAATCCAGCGATTCAGCCTCCGAAGAAACTACCCCAATGGTCATTGCAGAGAACCTGGTCGTAGGTTCCATTCGTGAGTTAAATGGTAAAGCCATGCTTCACAAGCAAGGTGAAGTCCGTGGCATCAAAGCGTCATCCGGTGACATTTTAAAAGCTCAGGATATCCTCAGAACCAAACGTAATTCGAACGCAGTG
The DNA here is from genome assembly GCF_030159995.1 of Litoribrevibacter albus. Classification (NCBI taxonomy): domain Bacteria; kingdom Pseudomonadati; phylum Pseudomonadota; class Gammaproteobacteria; order Oceanospirillales; family Oceanospirillaceae; genus Litoribrevibacter; species Litoribrevibacter albus. The sequence continues at coordinate 71,298 of NZ_BSNM01000011.1, forward strand.
ATTCAACTGATTGATGGTTCAACCATTGTGCTTCAGGAACAATCTTCATTGCACCTGAAAGGTCTGCAATCCCTCAGTCTTGAAGAAGGCACAGTGTTGTTTGATATTCGTAAGCGCGGTCAATCTAAAGGGCTCACCGTTGCAACCAAAACAGCGGTTATTGGCGTTAAAGGCACACAGTTCCTGGTCAAAGATGAAGACAACCAAGTGGATGTTTATCTCAATGAAGGGAACGTAGAGATCAATCCGATAGAAGGCTCTTTCAAGCACTATAAAGCCGTTACAACGGCGAGTTTTGATGAGTACAGCCAGCAAATGATGCAGGAATTCCAACAAGAGAAGGAAAAAATGCAACAAGGCATTGAAGACATGAAGCGAGAATTCGTCGATTATCTCAATTCATTTGATATGGAAGCCGGTACCGCAGTGTCTATCTCTGGTAATGAACTGACCTCCTACCCGATGCCAGATCGTTACAATGAACTCTTTAAAGAGTTGGAAGAACAAGCAGAAATTACTCGTCAGAAACTGATGCAGTAATGCATTCAGTAACTTAAAGACAACGAACAAAGGCAGTCAAAGAGACTGCCTTTTGTTTTTCCGAGTCAGACATATTCCTCATCCAACCACAACACTAACCTTTCTTAAAGCTGGTGACGCCATCCCAAGCCTCGCTTGGTGGAACATCAATACATTGTTGGCAGCGAACAGCAAAATAGCTTGATGCGCTGTCTTGATAGCGGTCGAACAAAACTTCAAAGCAGGTTTTTGCTTGTTGGAACTGCTGATCGAAATACAGTTGTAGCGCCTCATCAAAACTTTCAGCCAAGCTTCTGTTCAGTTCGGAGTCTGTCATGACTTCATAAACAGTGACCGGCTCTGACTTACCAGCCACCCGGATACGATCCATCAAACGCAATAGATACCCTGAATAAGGCTCATCCAAGGCTTGTTTGGTATTCTCGCTGATTAGAATACGCGTGCCGTAGGGTTTGTTCATACCTTCCAAACGAGACGCCAGATTAACTGCATCGCCAATGGCGGTATAACTGAATCTCAGCCGGGAGCCCATGTTCCCGACAACGGCCGGGCCGGTATTCACCCCGATACCGATTTCAATGGGAGGCAGCCCTTGTGAAATCAACTCGGCATTTTTCGCTTCTTTCACTTCCACCATCGCCAATGCCGCCTGAACCGCCCGTTCAGCATGACCTTCGACCGAGATAGGCGCGTTGAAGATCGCCATAATGGCATCGCCAATGTACTTATCCAACATTCCTTTTTCTTTCAGAATGGCTTCGGTCATCGGGTCAAAAATCTGATTCAGTAAGGAAACTAACTCGATGGGTGTTAACTTCTCAGACATCGAGGTGAAGTTTCTAAGATCTGAAAACAACACTGAAATCTCTTTTTCATCGCCGCCCAGTTTCAAATTATCAGGGTCCTTCAAAATCTCCCCTACCAGTTCAGAGGAAACGTAAGAAGAAAACGCCCCCTTGATTTGACGGTGCTGACGATCAACTTTGATGGCGGAAAATAATTCAATGGCAACTGCGAGCCCCATCATCGGTGAGATCATATAAAACTCACGTAACCAGACATTCGCCTTGAAATAGAAGAGCCAGGAGATAGCGGCAACAGAAACAATGCTCAGCACATATAAACTAACTCGCAGATTCGGGTTTGCAAGAAAGCTGAGCAGGAATATCACCAATAGACCGACTACCAACCCAGATAGATCCAGCTCAGGCCATTCTTTCAGGAGATTCCCATTAAGAAGATTGCTGGTGGCCATCGCGTGTAAGAAAACCCCCGGCGTCACAGCATCGATGGGTGTTGGACGCATATCAAACACGCCGACTTCTGTAACCCCGATGATCACGACCTTCCCTTCTATATCAGAAGGAGCAATCTGACCTGAAATCACGTCCTTAGCTGACCACTGATTCACATGATCGGTAAAATTGATTCGGATAAAGTTCTGCGCTTCCAGCTTCGAATCACCAAGCTCAAAAGACCGAACACCATCTTCATCCAAAACCAATTTGGCTTCACGATTGAGGTGCTGTCTAACCGCTTGAATCCCAATAGGTGGTAGTAAAAAACCTTCGTGAATATAGGCAATCGGGTAATGGCGATATAGGCCATCCGCATCCGGTTCGGTTGTAAAAACCCCACACGTCATTGCGGCATCGGCAACAGGAGAGATATTGAGTTCTGAGTAGGGAAACTCTCGTATCTTCACCGAGTCTGACAGCAGCTGATAATCAAAATAAGAGCACTCTTCGAGATAATCGAGCGCTTCATCATCATTAGTCTCTGTGGCTTCATTGCGTAAAAAATAGCCAAGAATCACATTTTGATTATCACTGATCTGATCAATCATCGTCTGATCCGACACTTCATTTGACGGTTCAGAAAACACGATATCCAACACCACTACAGAGGCCGGTTGCAGAGTTTTGAACAACTGAGCCATCAGAGTTCGATCCCAGGGCCAACGTCCATATTCGTTAATACTGGGTTCATCAATGGTGACGACCACCACTTCGGGGTGAGCCTCCGGGGCCAAATGCATTCGCTGACGAACAACTGTTTTGATGTCATCAAACCCCGCAGCAACCCGCTCCAGCAACGGTGGTTGAAACTGATATAACACTACAGCCAGCAGGGCTATGACGGTGAAACAGATAAGACGATAGGGAAGAAACGAGAGCAACTGATCAGTTTTCACAAAAAGTCCTATTAAAACATAAACATCCGTGTTTTTAGACTACCCTGATAGGGCGTAATGCGTTAACCTCAGTCTAGCACTGCTAACTGATATAGTTAGTGATAATTTTTATAAGAATCAAAAAGATCTCATGCTCTCAATTTTCCCTCAGAAAGACGTTCCTGTAGCCCCTCTGTGTCTGCACAACGCTGCTTTCAAGATGTTTAAACACATTATCATGATCATGATGATCTTTTGGTTGCTGCTATTTAGCACTTTGAGTCTATCGAGCTCATTGACTGACCATGTCTATCCCGTCAAAAAGGACGTCGATAGCGACAATCTTGGGCTGTACAGTCAATACCATCAGGTTCCACACGAAGTTGATATCGCTGACATTCTGGCGTTACACAGTGATCACTGGCAACCAAACACTCAGGCTGTTCCCAGCTTTTCATTGGTTGATGGCGATATTTGGTTACGATTAACCCTGAGAAATGCAGAAGACCAAGCCGTTAACAAAATCCTTCATCTTGACTACGCACTGTTGGACTTCGTTGAAATTTATTATCAATACAACGATGACCCTAGCTACTCCAAGCAATATCGAACAGGCAGCATTTACCCCTTCGACACTCGCCCAATTCGGGATTCTGCATTTGCTTTCCCCATCGAGTTAGCGCCAAAACAAACACTGAATTTGTATTTACGTCTACAAAACGATGGATTTATTCAAGCTCCGATCACGATCTGGAATGAAATTCCATTTTATGAAGATCGCTTAATTAGTCAGTCGATCCTTTTCGCGGTCATTGGCATTTTAGCTGCGCTGGGCCTTTACAATATTTTCTTGTTCTTATCGGTTAACGAAAAGACCTACTTACTGTTTGCTTTCATTGCTATCAATACGTCGATAATCGTCAGTATCTCCTCCGGCTTATCGATCCAATACCTTGGTCTGGATCTTCACACCTGGAACGAAAAGTGGATGACGATCTGTCTTGGCATCATGACCATTTCCAGCGCCCTGCTTCCTGTCGTCGCGATGCAGCTGAAGATACTCTCCAGAACCTATTACTACATATGCTTAACAATGGCTGTATTGGGCGGCTGGATTATTCTCTCCTCGTTCATACTGGATCACTCAACCCGTATCAGCATCGCCTTTTGCATCGTTCTCTTTACGATCTTCATCATCACCCTGCTTAGCTTTCACTTCTGGATCACCAAAGTCCCTGGCGTGAGGCTATTTGCCGTATCCTGGAGCGTCTTTTTGTTTGGTGGCACTTTACTGATTTTTAATCGCCTGAACCTCCTGCCACGGAACGATTCTACCGAATATCTATTGGTATACACCGCTTTGCTTGGGCTTTTCCTGCTGTCGTTCTCATTGGCGAATCGAATTAACCGAGCCAAACAAAGTCAGGAAGAAGCACAATCAACATCACTCAAGCTGATGGAAAAGTTTTATGACCTTTTCCAAAATGCATTAGAAGGCGTATTCACTATCACCACAAAAGGTGAACTGGTGGAAGCCAACCCTGCGTTTTGTCATATGCTGGGCTACCAGGATATGGATGAGCTAAGAAAAACCATTCAAAACGACCAAATATTTAACACAACAGATCTGGTCAATATTTTGAAAATAGTGGCCGATAAAGGTGAAGTACAAGGCTACGAGCTGAAAGGTCGTCGGGTCGATGGAAAAGACTTCTGGGCTGCGGTTTATCTTCGCAAAGAGAAAAGTAAAAACATCAACATGGAAGTTTTGTCCGGTGCTATGTTGGACATTACCGAATCCAAAGAAAGCCAGATTAAACTTGAATACCTGGCCGAACATGATCCTCTGACAGGCCTATTCAATCGTCGCAAATTGATGGTGGCACTTGAAGATGCCATTCAGGGTTACCGTAACAAACAGCTCCAATCTTCAGTGGTTTACATTGATCTGGACCAGTTTAAAGTCGTCAATGACACCTGTGGACACACGGCAGGTGACAGCCTTCTGAAAGATCTAACCACGACCATGAGCGCACTGATTCCTCTCGGTTCCTGTTTAGCGCGTTTAGGTGGGGATGAGTTTGCGATTGTGCTCTCAGGTTATGACGAATCCACCAGCTACCATTTTGCCGAGAACATGCGTCAAACCATCAGCGACTATCAGTTCTCGTGGGACGATCACGTATTTTCGCTTGGTGCCAGTATCGGTATTGTGAGCATAAATGACGATTGCAGCTCCGTAGAGTATGTATTGAGTCTTGCTGATACCGCTTGTTTTGCTGCAAAAGATCAGGGTAGAAACAGCATCCACATCTATGACCACCTTAAAGGTGAGGCACAAGCGTTAAAATCAGAAATGCACCGTGTTTCCGAGATCAATCATGCACTGGAAAATAACAACTTTGTGTTGTTCCAACAGGCCATTGTTCCTACGGGCGCGCCTCGATTTGACCAGTATTATGAAATTCTGGTTCGCATGACCAATCAAGCGAACGAAATACTACCACCAGGTTTATTCCTACCGGCGGCTGAACGTTATAACCTGATGCCAGCCATCGATCAGTGGGTTGTAAAGAATTATTGCGAATGGTTAGAAAAGCATCCGGATCAATTAGAAGCACTGAAATGTGTTTCTATCAATTTAAGTCCTGCAACCATTAACGATATCTCGACTGTGAATACCATTACGGAATACTTCACCAAGCACAATATTCCAACGCATAAAGTCTGCTTTGAAGTAACGGAAAGCAGTGCGATTGTTAATATGGATAAAACACTGCCGTTGTTGCGCTCTTTACGGGATCAAGGATTCAATCTTGCACTCGATGACTTCGGATCAGGTTTCGCATCTTATGGTTATTTGAAGAATCTACCTTTCACCACATTAAAAATTGATGGCTGTTTTATACGTGATATTGCTAACAGCCACATCGACAAAACCATGGTGAAGTCGATCAATGAGGTTGCCAAAGCACTTGGCATGACAACCGTTGCGGAATTTGTTGAGAATGACACCGTACTTAACATCATTCATGAGATTGGTGTGGAATACAGTCAAGGCTATGGCATTGCCAAACCAGGGCCATTAAATGACCTTATATCAGGAAGCATTGATCTGTAACAAAAAACAAAAGCGCATCCGTTGGTACTCTTCAAACTGATATTTGGGTATCGGATACTTTCTTTGATCAGGAGAATATAATGAAAAAAATCATGAGCGTGATTGCATTGGCTATGTTAGCCGCAGGTTCAGTTCAAGCAGCAGATGTAGCAGCAGGTAAAGCAAAAGCAGCAACATGTTCAGGCTGCCACGGTTCTAACGGCATTGGTATTATGGATACGTATCCTAACCTTGCAGGTCAGAAAGCAGCTTACATTGCAAAACAATTGAAAGCATTCAAATCAGGCCAGCGTGCTGATCCTATCATGGGGTCTATGGCAAAACCGTTGAGCGATGCAGATATCGCAAACATCGCTGCCTACTATGCTTCTTTGAAGTAAGTCCGGGATGTTCGTTGGCTGCGCTTAAGCATTAACCTTCTTAGGCACAGCCAATAACGAAAGAATCAATTTAAAACTACTTACCCTCTACACCCCTATCGATTGAAGCGCATTAACAATGCTCTTCAAAGCACCAGAAATCATCGGATGCTGTTCTTCAAATTCAATCACCTGTTGTTCTAACTCAGTAATCAAATCTTCATCCCAATCTGACACATCTTTGTATTCTAATTGATGCTCGATCCGCTCCGCTAAATCCTCCACTTGCGTGGTATCTTTCAAGTCATCACTCTCAATACTTTCTTTAAGTTCAGACAAGGCGTTTTTTAAGGTTTGTTTTGGCATTCTTTAATTCCTCTTGCTTACTATCCTTTACTAAGAGCATAGTATTTCTTGAGCACTCTGCCCCTGATCAACATCAGTTTGGTTTCAAATTTCTTTATTCCTGTGCATCCAATCACCACTGAAATAATTGCTTATTCGCCTTCGATGAGTTCCTTATGCTCTAACACGAATTTTCTCAACTTAGGTTGAATAACGAACTGACAATACCGCTCATTCGGGTTCTCAGAAAAATAATTCTGGTGATAGTCTTCCGCCTCATAAAAGTGATCAACCGGACTCACCTCAGTAACAATAGGATCACTCCAAATGCCCGATTGATTGAGTTCATTAATAACCTGTTCAGCAACGCATTTCTGGTCTTCATTGTGATAGAAAATCACCGATCGATACTGAGTACCAATGTCCGCGCCCTGCCGATTTAACGTGGTAGGATCATGAATGGCGAAGAACGCCTTTAACAATGTTTCAAGATCCACCTTAGAAGCATCAAACTCAACCTGAACCACTTCTGCATGCCCTGTTTCACCGGTGCAAACCGCTTTATAGGTTGGGTTTAACATTGACCCACCTGAGTATCCAGACTTGGCAGATTGAACACCATTAATCAGTTGCAATGCGCCTTCCACACACCAAAAACACCCACCACCTAATGTTATGCTTTCAATCGCCATAGTTTATCCCCTCATCGTTTATGTTAATTAGAATAGTCATTCGGCTTACAGTTCCATTCCATCCGCTGAATGACTGGTGCTAAATTTGGAAGCATCCTGCATTTCAACCGCTTCCTTTAAAGCGCTACCAACCGGGTCTTCATTATTAAGCGAAGTAAGAAAAAAGAATGAAAGCCCGTGGCAACTGAAAATCCCACACAATCCCAAGCATTCCTGCTCGCTACAACAAGCCTATCGGACGTTTGCAGATATGCAAAATAGCTTTGCACTGCTTTCATCTGCGGATGATGTTCTCATCCATATAACCTTGTTAGTGTTTTTGCCACCTCTAACTAACGGAATAGGTACAATAATGAAATTACTTTCGAGAATACTTAGCCCTGCCCTCGTCCTCATGCTAGGCGCTGCATGTTCAAGCGAATCAATGGCGGGAGAAAACCACACGCTGAAGCGCTCCATCTCTGGCTACAACACCAACGCTGCACTCAACCACTCAGATGAATATGCCTGGCAACTGTTCACCGATTTGAATCACCCAGCCAAGCTCTCAGATTGCAAACCCGATCACGACAAGCAACTCGGAGATAATGGACTCACCGTTTGGGAAGTTTGGCAATCTCGTGAAGAAACCTTCCTTGACGGTGCAGCAAAGCCCCCTCGCTGGAAAGATGGCTGTGCAAACGGCGGGTTCTATTCGTATCCGGTTGGCAATTACAGTAACTTTGATGATGAAGCCGTTCGTATTAACCCAAAAGCCTATCGCTTCATTCGTAAAAACCACCTATACAGCCTTGATGAACAAGAACGCCTTGCTCAAGCAGGCGTGAGAGACATTGATTTTCCTTTGGGTTCCAAAACCGTTAAAGCCGGCTGGGTGAAAATTGCGGAAGCTGACAAGCCTTACTACCACTGGGTAGAAGTTGAGCGTGACGGGGAAACCATTATCTATGGTCTTTCAGCCATGCACATTGCGTCTAAAGACTACCCAACCTGGTTCTGGGCTACCTTCGAGCATGTCGATAACGATACTCGCTGGAATCAAGTTTACCCGGAAGCATTCCAAGGCTGGGTCATACCATCCAAAGACAGTGCTGCGTGTCCGCCAACAAACCTGTCTTGTAATGAGATTCCTCAAGGCTTTGGCCTGGAAGGCACTAAGTGGGAAAACTATCGTTTGCGCGGGACCCAAACAGAAATTGTGGACAACCGAGGAAATCCGACGGTATTGGTGAACTCCCATCTTGAAGGTGTGCTCGATCAAGGGTCTATGTCATGTGTTTCCTGTCACGCTCTTGCGGTGAAGGGAGAATCAGGAGACTCCATGCCAATTCCGATCACTGAAGGTACCAACGATGAAGGTTTACCGATGGGCCACATTGGCGCTCTTAATCCAACTCTGTTTTTGGATGAAAACGGCAATGCTATTCCCTACGTTGGTTTGGATTACGTATGGACGTTACGCAACGCTAAACGTGAAGGTCTTTAATTTTTCATTCAGTGAAAGATTAGGCTGAAGAAACACATCAGGAGCTAACCGCTAACAGGTCATCACTAAAAGATAACCACCAAACGCTCACCTGAACAGGTTGGCTCCTGTAATCCACATGATCCGCAAAGCGCGAACCACGCTATAAATCAACGATCAACCTGACAATTATATTCAATAAATAAAGGCTCGGTTCGGAGCTTATCTATCAAAAACTCTTTGAATACTTTTAATCGACGACAATTTCTCATGTCCGGGTGATACAACAACCAGATATTACTCGGGTTGATAAAATCGACGGTAAATAACCGTTTAAGAGAAGGTTTTGCCTGATCATCCGGTAACAGAGCAATTCCGACTCCGGCTACAGCCAGTGCCGACATGGATACCAAATCATTACTCCGGGCAGCAATGTTTTCTGCAGGAATGTTTTCCCTGATCCACTTAAAGGCAGGCAAGTTCATTAAATTAATGTGGCTGCAAATCAATTTATGACGAGGCAAATCATCAACAGTCTCCGGTTCACCATGCTCAGCCAAATACTCTTCCGACGCATAGGCAGACCACCTTAGAGAGAAGAGGTGTTTTCCCACCAAATAGTCAGGCGGCGCTGGACACGCACGAATGGCTAGATCAGCCTCACGCTTGGATAAATTACAGTCATTGTTAGTCACGTGTAAATTGACGATGATTTCAGGGTGTTCTTTCTGAAAATCACCAATGTATTTGGGTAAAAAGGCATAACCAAAGTTATGCGGCACAGTGAGATTAATTTGCCCGTACAGTCCGTTATTCTGGTTATCCAAAGCCAGCTGGATATCAGCCACCCGATCTACGATATCCTCAACATAATTTAAGATATCCATTCCCAACTCGGATAAATGATAACCGTCGGAACTTCGAATAAAGACTTTGGCTCCCAATGCCTCTTCCAAATGATTGATTCGCCGAAACACCGTGGAATGATTCACCTTCAATGCCGTCGCGGCTTTGGCTAACGATTCATTTCGGGACACAGCGACCAGATACTTTAAATCGTCCCAGTTTAAGTTATCCAACTTAATCATTGCTTATCCTTATTCTTTCCCTGAAACGCTCTCTATCAGAACCGAGATAATTAATAGTTATTCATTATTCTATGCCAACTGTATTAAGCACGGCTATCCCTTGCACATTCCTTTCATATTGAATCTTTTAACATTGATACCCCGTGAAGCGTTCGAGTCTATCACCCTAATAAACTCTAACCCGTTAACGATTAGGCATATCTGTCAATACGTAAAACTGCAAACGCAGTCGTTATTATTGCAAACCTGGTCGAAAGAAGTTTCAGATAAAATTGTCAATAGATAGAACAGATACTCATCTTTCTTACACAACAAGCACAACTCTCCCTTCTTAATATTTCGACCGGAGCTATTGATATGACATCATCCGACTTAGAACTTGTCAGCCACCACTTATGCCCCTACGTTCAGCGCTCTGTGATTGTGTTGACTGAGAAAAATATCCCGCATAAACGCACTTACATCGACCTAGGCAACAAACCGGAGTGGTTCAAAAAAATATCCGCGACAGGAAAAGTGCCGCTCTTAAGAGTGAATGACGACGATGTGTTGTTTGAATCTATGGTGATTTGCGAATACCTGAATGAAACAACACCCGGCTCCCTTCATCCGGAAGACAGTCTTCGGAAGGCACAACATCGTTCATGGAACGAATTTGCCTCTCAAATCCTGAATAACATCGGGCAACTCTATAACGCAAAGACTCCTCAAGCGTTTACAGATGCTTCCGAACAACTCAGATTAAAGTTTGAGCGATTGGAACAGGAAATCACGCTTCCCTACTTCTCAGGGCCTGATTTCTGTATGACCGACGCCGCATTTGGCCCGGTTTTTCGCTACTTTGATGTGATTGATGAATACCTGGATACTGATCTCTTTTCAGGTCTTGATAAGGTTAAAAAATGGCGCAACGTTCTTTCCGAGCGGGCGTCCGTTAAGCAAGCAGTGACAGCCGACTATCCCGAGCGACTAACCACTTTTCTGCTCAACCGTAACAGCCACTTGTCCTCTTTGATTGAATCCCAATTCGCGGAACTCGATCACGCTTAACCTCATCTCTACATTCAACACGTATCTGGCCATTCTGCATTTCAGAAATCTATGGGAATGCAGAATGGCCAGAAATTTCTGTGACCCTTTTTGCACCCTCACGCTGGCATTTTTGCAATCCCCTTTTGCAGAAAAAAACATCTAAGAATCAATCATTTAAAAAATTTACTTGCTAGTATGAATCTCGAATTGAGAAGCATGTTGTTCACTTATTTGCAAGGGATATGCGCTGTAACCTCATCACCATTTCAGTTTTTTAATGATGACTAACTCATCTTAAGTAACCAGTAAATTTAATAGGAGGCCATTATGGATAATACAGTTCTTGAACAACCCTCAAACCTTGAAACGAGCAACAAGTCAGAGCTCTTAGATATCACTCAGCACGAAATTGAAGCGCTAAAAACAGAATACAACCTTGCTGACGCCCACACCCATCAAAGCCAGAGCGAATCCCAAAAGCAAATCGTTAACAGCCTTCCAAACCTCTGGTATACGGCAGAAAAGAAAACCCAATACGAATGCGAACAAGAGTTCATCGAAAAGTTCTACACAATGCACGGACAAACCACCGCATTGAAGCGTAAAGATGAAATCTACCTGGTATATGCCGCCTCTATTTCCATGCACATTACGGCAACCTACCTAATGCAACGAGGTCTGAGCGTTGGTCTGATTGAGCCTTGTTTTGATAACCTACACGACTTGATGAAACACATGCGTGTTCCACTATCCCCCTTAGACGAATCCTTATTTACAGACCCAAGCACCATCTATGACAACATGGTGAAGCACGCTCTGGGTCTTGATGCCATTTTCATCGTTGACCCAAACAACCCAACCGGTTTCAGTATTTTTTCAGACGGGACTGAAGCCTTCATGGAGCTGGTTCGATTCTGTAAAGACTACAACAAGCTGCTCATCATGGATTTCTGTTTCAGTGCTTTCATCAAGGTATCTGGTGGTGCTCGCTTCGATGTATATGAAATCCTTGAAGGCAGTCAGGTAAGCTTCATTGCAATGGAAGACACAGGTAAAACCTGGCCTATTCAAGACGCCAAGTGCTCGACATTGCAAACCAGCAAAAACATTAACGACGATGTGTATAACATCCTGACCAGTGTTCTACTCAATGTTTCTCCGTTCATTCTGAACATGGTGACTCGATACGTCGAAGACAGCATGAAGGACGACTTTGCATCTGTACGTAATGTCTTGGATGTAAACCGGGAACTAGCCATCAATTACTTAGACGGAGGCCTGCTCCGCTATTGCGCTCCCCAAATCAAATCCAGCGTGGCCTGGTTTGAAATCACCGATCCCAACATCAATGCAGACCAGCTTCAGGAAACACTACGGGCTCACAACGTCTACGTGTTACCAGGTAAATACTTCTACTGGGCACATCCGGAAAGAGGCCAACGCTTCATTCGTTTAGCACTCGCGCGAAACTCGGACATGTTCTTGGGCGCAATGAAAGTGGCGGCAGGAGTAATCAATGAACTTGAGAAATAACAAAGTCTTCATCGACGCTTCGCTCTTTATGGGTATGCACTCCGAAAACGAAACGGTTCGCCAAAGATCAGTAGGATTTATGGCAAGCTGCTTCAAGGATCAAGTATTCATGAACCTTGAACAGGTGGGGCTGTGTGATGAGCACGTTTGGCAATATGAGCGTCAGATACAAGACGCTTATTACCCATTCATGGACGTTCTGCACAGCGAAATGGATGTTCAGCGTGTTGGCTATTGCGAAGCGGATATCGCTCGTATTAATGAGGATGATAGGTTTGCAAGTGCTCACCTATCTGTTCAACAGAAGCTCTTGATCGCGCAAGTAATTAATCAAAACGGAGTGTTGTTCACCCATGATCAAGCGCTTCATGCCCAGAACTCATTTCAAGAATATTTAGGGCAGTTTGAAGAGCATCTAACACCATCAATCACAATCACCAAAGCAGAGAAAATACCTACCCCTGAAATGCCTCAGGAACCGGTGTTTTCAACGATTCTGGATGCGCTTTACGAAACATCAAAAGTGTTGGTTGTGCCCTTTAAATCCAGTGCCTCAGGAAGTGAACAGTATGTCTAATAAATCTATTCTTATCCCTCTGGTAACGCCTCTGAATGTACAGAAAAAGGTGTGTGAGTTCAGTGTTAAAGCCTTAATTGAGCGTACCAAAAGTTATACAGAAGGCTACATTCCGTGCCTGACCTCAGGCGAAGGCTGGAAACTCAGCGAAGAAGACTGGTGCGATATGGTGGCCTATACCCGAAAATACGCTCCGACTCATCGTATTGTCGCCGGTATTGAGAAGCCTACCACCGAAGAAGTGCTTCGCTTTGCACAACTTGGCGCCGAGCTAGGCATTGATGGCATCATCATTACCAGTCCATTTGATGAAGCCATCAGCCAGGAAGACATCTATCAACACTATCGCAAAGTTCATGATCAGCTTTCGATTGATATCTACATCTACAACGAATCTGAGCTTTCACTGAATACAACACAGCCTGAAACCTTGGTCAGAATTTCTGAACTGCCAAGAGTCGTTGGCATTAAGGAATCGAGCAATTCAGAGGAATTCAACGCCATTCGAGCGCACTTACAATCCAACGGCGTAAAGGTCTATCAAGGCTGGGAAGACAAGATCGTCGATGACCGATTTGCAGACGGAAACATTTGCTCGCTGAGCAACGTCTACCCTCAACTCTGTCTGCAAGCCACTCAGGCACCATCGGATGAATTGAAGTCCCAAATCGGAGAACTGTGTGAACGCCACCAGATTTTCGCTGAAGATTGGTACGCACACATCAAACACTTTCTGAATAGCACCGGTGTCATTTCAAGTGATTACTGCTTTGATCCGTCTTGAAGGAAGTAGCATATGATCAATCAACAACAACTGTACCATTACAACCGCGATCAGGTTATCCATGCCAAACCCCATGAACAATCGTTCTTAGACTTTGAGCAGCAATGGATTGATGCGGCGCTCAGCTCACTTTCTAGCACACCGGTGATTGATAGCTATGAGCATTTAGTGAGTGAAATAAAACAAATGATCACAATGGAATCCGCCGACGAACCCGACAGTGCCCGCTTTGTTTCGGAGCGGATCTCACTCGAACAGTTTCGTATTCTGGTACAAGAATTTGCCCTCGATGGATTGACCGAAGCGCAGATCTTCTACGCGATCATGCCCCGCTTGTCATTAGCAGCCCAACTGCCGATGTTGCGAATTCTTATCGATGAGTTTGGTTCAGCCAACCCTGCCAAAACGCATACCAAGTTGTATCGTAAACTGCTGGAAGAACTCACCATGCCGACCGAGGTGGACTACTACTTCGATAAGATCGAAAGCAGCAGTTATGCCTTTGTTAACATGTTCTATTGGCTGACATTACGCGCCGATGATCCATCCTACTTTGTTGGTGCGCTCACCTACCTTGAAAGCATTATTCCTGCCGTGTTTCCTTGCTATACCGAAGCCTGCCAACGCTTAGGTATTGAGCAACATCATTATTACAGCGAGCACTGTCACATTGATGATTTTCACGCCAAAGAATGCTTTCGCATCCTCAAAGCTATGCATCAAACCGACACTCTGAATGTGAAAAAAGCCTGGCAGGGTGTGAATCTGGCTAGCTTAGTTACCAATCAGGCATTTGAACAAGCAGTGCTTAAAGCCCAGCGCGTATCTCAACTGCACGCGCGAGCGTCTGTTACGGAGACACAACCATGACAGATACGGCTATGACAGATACGGCTATGACAGAAACAGCTCGAACAAACACCGTAGTGACAGACACATCCAGAGTTACTCTGATGGCTGAGAGCCAGGAGTATCGGGAGGAAGGAACATTTCTACTGTCGCATGAAGGCAAGTGTTATCGCCTTCCGCGACACTGCCCACATCGTGCGGGTCGACTTGATCACGGCAAGGTCAATTGGGAGAAAAAAACCATTGCCTGTCCTCTGCATCAATCCGTTTTCCGAATTGATACAGGAGAGCAAGTCGCAGGCCCCGAGTGTGGCAGCTTAACGGTAGAAATCTCATCAGTCTCTGATGAACACGCAGTACCTAAAAGCAGTAATCTAAAATCAACTCCTCACAACAACGGAACCTTACAACAAAACCCATAAATACGGAGATACAACTATGAATACAAACCTTAGTCCATATGGTCTGTTACTGATGCGCATCGCTTTAGGCGTTGTTCTGTTATCACACAGCCTTTATTTAAAAATGGTGGTATTCACATTAGCAGGGACCGCCAACTACTTTGATTCCATCGGATTACCCGGTTGGTTTGCCTATGTGGTCTTTTTTGTCGAAGCCATTGCTGGCATATCACTGATCATCGGCTTTAAGACCCGTCTTTCGGCAGCCTTGGTTGTTCCGATTCTTCTGGGAGCTACCTGGGCACACAGTGGGAACGGATGGTTATTTACAGCTGAAAACGGTGGCTGGGAATATCCTCTATTCCTTTCCTTCATTGCGGCAGCAGTGGCTTTGACAGGGCCTGGTGCTTACGCATTGGAATCCAACAAACTCAGCCTAGTGGATGAATTAAGTCCAGCCAAGGCATTGTCCAACCATTAAGGAAGGAGGCCGGTTGTGAATAATCATTCCCCTTATGCCGAGTATGAAACGAATCAACCTTGGCTGCCCTTTTCCGAGGTGTTACTCGATTGGGATGAGTCCTTCCACCAGCTAATGCTCAATGATCGCCTGCGAATGCAGGCGTATGAGCAAGCAATCAAAGAGACGGTCAAAGCCGGTGATGTGGTGGTGGATCTTGGTGCCGGAACGGGTATTTTGAGTTTGTGGGCATTAGAAGCAGGCGCCAGTCGCGTCTACGCAATTGACCTCGACTCCGATATCCTAAAGCTTGCCGAACAATCGATGGCGAAAACAGAGTACGCTGATCGTTTCATTGCCCTCAATCAGCTTTCCTATGATGTAACATTACCTGAACGTGCCGATGTTCTGATCTCAGAGATCCTTGGCAATATCGCCGATAATGAAGATTTCCAACCCATCATCTGCGATGCCATTGAGCGCTTTCTGAAACCTGATGGAAAGTGCCTGCCCAGAGATGCCTGCTCGTTTATCGCGCCGGTCACTTCGGAAGTGGCACACAACGCCATCAAACAAGGAAAGATCAAGACACTTAACCCCAATTATCAATTGGATAAACTGCTGGAACAGAAGGCCATAAATAATCGCTTTAACCTGTACTACGATACTGTGCTGCCAGCATCGTCCCGACTCAGTCAGCCTCAGGCGATTCAGCGATATCATGGTGATTGGAGTCAATCTTCCACCTACCATAAATCGCGTTCCTTTGTGATTGAACAAGATGCTCGATTAACAGGTTTTCAGTGTTACTTCATAGCGACATTGAGCGACAACATCTCTCTGGATATTTCCGGTGACTGTTTAGTTAAGCGCAGCTGTTCAGACAGCTGGAAGCATGCCTATCTTCCCATTGAAGAGTGTATTGATGTGAAAAAAGGAGACATTATCTCCTTAAGCTTCAGCCGGTATTACCCGGAAGATGCCTGTTCCCTAGCGTTCCGTCAGATTTATCGCTGGAAAGGAAACGTCATGCGAAATGGAGACAGTATTGCGACCTTCGATCAATGCATGGATGAACGGGTTTTTGACTAACTTAGCCGCTACTCGTTAGCCCACAATACCAGCTTTATCATGACCATATTTAGTGGTCATGATAAGGCCCACTCTTGATCAGAATCATCCCTTGCCCCCTAGAATTAAGCGTTTCCCCCTGCGTACTTCATTTCATCAGATATACTTAAAAAGTAGGACAATGACTTTTCCTATTCTTCATCTGATATATATCAATACACGCTAATCAATCGCCTGAGATGATGATTTCAATTAGGAATGATTCAGCAAACGTCAGAATCTAGGAGGTGGCTTATGGATCTTGATCATGTCAGAACAAAGCTTCTGGAACAAAAAGAGCAAATTGAACGTAGAGTTAGCGCAATCAGTAAAGACTTAAATCGATCTGAGCCTATGAGCCAGGACTTCAGTGAACAAGCAACTGAGCAAGAAAACCTGGATGTATTGCACGCACTCGAACACGAAGGTAAAGAAGAACTCCAACTAATCAAAAGCGCACTCAATCGCTTACAAAGCGGTGAATATGGGCTTTGCAGTCTTTGCGGTGAAGAGATTAATCCAGCCCGTTTAGATGCACTTCCTTTTGCAACAACCTGTATTGGCTGCGCAGAATAAATCCACTTTGTATAGATCTTAGGGCTGTTCTAAAGTTAGTGTATCGCTAACCCCTATCCGAAGCCATTGGGCTTCTTAATGGACAGCCCTATGTCGTCTTCCCACTACAAACCGAACCATGTACCTCAGCTAACGCCTTGTCTTACGGTTGAAGAACCAGAGAAGTCGATCAACTTTTATGAGCTGGCTTTTGGCTTTGAAACGATAGGCAACCCCATCGTCAAAGAAGGTTTGGTTATCTTTGCTGAAATGTTCTGTCTGGAAGCAAGAATCATGATTCAACGCCAGGGCAGCTTCAGCAGCATTTCCCAAACACCAAAACAAATCGGGACTCAACAAGGTATCGGTATTTATCTCTACATCCCGGACATTGAATCCCACTTTGAACGCGCTCAATCCTGCGGAGCAACCATTCTGTCTGAGTTGATAGACACCTTTTGGGGCGATCAGATCTACACGGCCAAAGACCTGGATGGTTATCTCTGGACCTTTGCTCAGAAGATTTCAGACCCTAATGCCATAGACGAAGACATTGCGTTCACCGACATGTGGCCGCAAGAAGTGTTGATTCAAGATGAGTAACTCAAGCACAAGAACAGCAACCCAAGCACAAAAAGAACAATCGACCCCAAAGACTGAACAATGAAGCCCTATACCTGAAACTCAACGAGTAAAGGCATCCCAAAAGACTCTTTTACACAAGAGCCCCCAAAAAAGAGCCCCCAAAAAAGAGCCGCCCATAAAAAAGCCCACCAATGGTGGGCTAAAAACGTAATAACGCAAAAGCGGAATATCTGCCTCCAAACGAGGTTAAAGCAGATTCGATAGCAACAGCACGCCTAGAATATCGCGCGTTGGCAATGAGCGGCGGTGACAATAGTAAATTTTAAACTCTTCACCACGGAAACGACTTTTCGTGAAATGTAATCCTTTAAAGTTGTATAGGAAATTACACTTGTCGTAGACAAACTTCATGATGCCTTTCAACACATTTGACTCATGTGAAGCAGGTGCATCAAGACCCGCAAGAGGAATCAGACCAAGGTCAATACGTTCTACACCTTCCTCTTTAAACACCTCCATCGCATGTAACATTAAGGTATACCAGATACCTTGTTTGAAAGACGCACATGCACGAGAAATGTTAGGCACATAACTAACAATTTTATTGTTCTCATAAATCGGATCAAAGAAGATGAAGCCAACAGGCTCACCATCCTGATACGCATAGAAGCTACGAGAACCTTCCTTATAGTCCATGCTCATAGGACGAATAAGGAAATTAATTTCTTTCTTACTCACTTTACGAGTTTGCAACCACGCCTTGGAAATCTCTTTCGTGCGCTGCTCTGCATAACTTTCTTTTACTTCGATACCACGCTTTTCCGCTTGGTTAAGCGCAGTTCGCAAAACTTGCTTCTTCTTACCTTTAAGCGACCACTTCGTCAGATCAATAAAAGACTCGATACCAAACTGTGTTGAGTTATAACCAAATCGGTTGTGCATCATAACGGCTACGTCTTCAGATGCCTGAACAAAGGAAGTGTTTGGATGCTTATTCAAAAATTGAGCAACCAAATGCTCTCTGTGCTCTGGAGCGCAGATCGGGTCACCCAGTACAAAAGACACACCAAATTTTTGTTTGTAGCCAATGAAACCAACACCTGGCAGATCAAAATACTTCATACCTGGCTGCATAGCAGAATAAGACTGGCTATGACCACCGAATTGCTTTAAGTACTCAACGCGTTCAGAAAGAGAGAAGCCACTAAATCCAGTGAGCGCCTTCCCCGAGACAAGAATTGATTGATCTTCCATTGTTCCGCCCTCTATTTTTATTCTTATTGTTTTTAAGAGTCCTGAAGACTCAGATCTATGCCATTACTGCTTAGGCAGCTTTGCGCCCTAAAATCGACCAATAGGCATTAAATTTTAAAAAGCTGAACGGTTTCTTGTCTTCAATATCCAATCCGGCTTTTTTCATAACTTCTGGGTAGTTATACACTTCGTGCAGTGCATTCTTGGTGAAGGCAACAAAAATCAATACAGCGCCATACCAATAAGCTTTCTTCAAGGTACGAACCAAAACATTGCCCGTTGGATACATAAAGTCACCAACAACCACATGACCACCCGGCTTACATAGACTGATTAAATGATTTAAAACGTCTGGCATCATTGATTTGTTGAAAACATTCAGGAAGAAGTTCGCAACCACCATGTCGTACTGTTCAATTTCATCAACTTTGAAAATATCATTGTGAACCTGACGAACCGTCACTTGGATATTTTCTTTCTCTAACAGCTTCTGGAAGTTATCCAGCATGGTTTTAGACAGATCAACAACCGTAACGTCAGCACCCAACTTAGCCGCATGAATAGCATCTCGGCCGTGGCCAACACCAGCAAATAGTACTTTCTGTCCAGGTTTTAGGCGATCCAGATTGGCAATTTTACAGTTTTCAATTTGTTGACCACTGTAGACTCTGCCAAGAAAGTCATAGATAGGTCCGATCCACTTATAGTTATCACGCATTGGTATGCTTCCGTATTGTTATTATTTTTGGAACATATTGTTGTTATATCTTGTTCAGCACTAAGACTAATGCTTGCACTTGAGTCCTTCAAGCCAAAAATTTAGATAATTGTGAATTAATGCTCATTTTGATCAAAGGAGTCATTTGTTGTGGATAAACGGCATCCCAACAAACTCTTAAAACTACTCCCTTTATAAGAAAAGGCTATAAATCGAAAAAAATTGATATAGATATCAAGCTATTATCCGCTCTTTATTCACCATCCTTCCTAAACACAACAACATCCTGACTTTCAAACTCACAATCCAACTGATGGTGCTGCGCCAGCCACTCGAACGTCGACTCACTATAAAAGCAGATATGGGTTGGATCGTTCTTATAGTGCCATTGGCCAAATGCATCACGATTGATCACCCGCTTTGTCATCATAACGATGATCCCACCAGGATTAACCAACTCAACTAATTTGGAAAACACCTGATCAGGTGCAGCTACATGCTCTATCACTTCGGTGCACGTAATAAAGTCATAGCTTTGAGCCAATACATCCAGGTTTGCCGCATAGTACGGATCGTAGACAGACATCGCATACCCAGCATCGCTCAACATCCCAGCTAACACCGGCCCTGGGCCACAGCCAAAGTCGAGACCGGAAGCCGGTGCAGTAACGCGGTTCACCACAGGTGTCAGTGCTCTTGATAGAAAATTTCGATAACCCTGGTCGTCAGACACGTTTTGATGAAGATCGTATTCAGACTTTTCTTGCTCAGGAGATAAATGATAAGAAGAAGGAACAAACACCAAATGACATTCGCCACATTGCAAGTAAGGTCGCTTTCGATCCTGCCAATAGGGTTGAGGCTTTGAACTTGAGCACAACGGACAGTGAAGAGAGTCTACGGATAGCTCTGCAAAATGATCTTTGTGAGATTTTCGTCGGGCCATTAATGCGCCTTTACCTTAACTTCACCACAGCGGGCACAACGATAGACGGTTACTAATTTACCGGACTTCACATCAAACTGTTTTTTCTTATCTATTTCCCACTTATGGAAACCACTTTTGCACAAGGTTTTACCCTTGGCTTTTTCTTTGGCTTTCTGTTTAGGGTCGGGGCGTTTGAATTGAATGACATTTCCCATACGGTTCTCAATCTAAAATACAACTGACCGGATACCAGTAATTTTCATCATTCATCACTGGTTTATCCGAATAGCAGACGTTATCATGCGCACCATTGAATTACACCTGATCTAGGACACAAGCTTTACCCGCCTATTTGGCACAATACCCCGTCCTACCAAGCATTCTTAGCAAATTACACAGACACGACTTAATACGCAGACCTATATTATCATGATCAATCCAGACGCATTGGCTCAATTGAAGCAACTCAAGCAAGAAATTAAAGCAAGCAAGCCCGTCTTTAAAGGCACCATTAAAGCCACCTCCACCAAGTTTGGATTCGTTATTCTCGAAGATGATCGTGAAATCTTTTTGCCACCCGATGAATATCAAAAAGTATTACCGGGTGATGCCGTAGAAGTTGCGCTGTTAAATGCAGATCAAGACAAACCAAGTGCAGAAATTGAGAAGTTAATTAAGAGCGATGTAAAAACCTTAATTGGTCGATACATTGTGAAAGGCAAAGGTCACTTTATCGATGCAGAAATCGGCCGTGCCAATCGTTGGATTTTTATCCCACCCAACAAACGTAAAGATGCCAAAGAAGGCGACTATTTAGAATGTAAACTGATTCGTCATCCCTTCAAGAACGATGGGAAGGCACAAGCAGAAGTAGTCTCTGTACTCGGGAACGATACAACGCCGGGAATCGAAGAAGCGTTGACCATTCGCCGCTATCAGTTAGCCGATGCTTTTCCTGAAGCCGTGATTGCACAAGCCGCTCAACTGAAAGAAGCCGGTTTGGAAGCACTGGTTTCCCAAGCCGAAGACTTCACAAGCATTCCTTTTGTCACGATTGATTCTGCCAACACACAAGATATGGATGATGCGTTATACGCTGAAGCCAATGACAATGGCTATGTATTAAAGGTTGCCATTGCCGATCCTAGTAGCCTAGTAGAAGAAAACTCCCCGATTGATTTAGAAGCCAAACGCAGAGCCACTTCAACCTATCTGGTGGATCAATCACTTCCGATGATGCCTAAAGAGCTATCAACCGATTTGTGTTCGTTGGTACCTAA
Source organism: Litoribrevibacter albus (assembly GCF_030159995.1). Classification (NCBI taxonomy): domain Bacteria; kingdom Pseudomonadati; phylum Pseudomonadota; class Gammaproteobacteria; order Oceanospirillales; family Oceanospirillaceae; genus Litoribrevibacter; species Litoribrevibacter albus. The sequence goes on from NZ_BSNM01000011.1 coordinate 93,147, forward strand.
TGCGCCTCGTCTGGCGTTGTTAGCCAGTTTCCAGATCGACAACAATGGCGTCATCGTCGAGAAAAGTTTTACAAAAGGCGCGGTCCAATCTCATGCAAAACTAAGTTACAGCGATGTAGCTGAGTTCCTGGATCAAGGTACCAACGGCACCATTACAGAACACAGTGATGATGTAGTTACCTCCCTGAAAACACTTCAGCAGGTTGCAGAACTACTTAAGCAGCAGCGCCCAACACAAGTACTGCCTGATCGACCAGATTTTCGTATCCATCTGGATGACGATAAGAAAGTCAGTCACATCGAGCGCATTAACAAAACATCGGCGCATAAGTTGGTCGAAGAATGTATGGTCGCCACAAACTTCCAGATTGCGTCTTTCCTAAATGAAAACCAACTGGCAGCGTTGTACATCAACCACGCGGGTATCCGTGAAGACCGAATCGAGCTGATTCAAAAAGTCACCAAAGAACACGGTTTAGACGTTTCCAGTGATCAACTGAGAACACCAAAAGCGTATCAGCAAGTTCTTCAACAAGCTGACGAGCTGAATCTTGAAATCCCTCTGGCTCAGCTGATCAATCGCAATATGGAACGCAGTGAAATGACACTCGACGCCAAGCCTCACGTAGGAATGGCGCTTGAATGTTATACCACAGGCACGTCACCAATTCGTAAATACAATGATTTGGTAATTCACCGAATTTTATCGGCGCACCTGACTCAATCCACACAACCAAAAGTTTCAGTGGAACTTGCCCAGTCGATTCAGGAGCAACAACTGCAGTCACGATCCGCAGCTAATGACCTAGAACAATGGATGAAGTGCCAATTTTCCGAAACACTGAAAGGTCAAACCTTCGACGCACAGATCTGTGGTGTTAACAGTGCGGGCTTCCACGCTCGAATTGAAGACAATGGCATTGAAGGCTTTATCAACGCAAAAGAGTTGAACACAACCTTCAATCAGGAACTGATGGAACACACTACCGAAACCACACGTTATCAATTGCAGATGCCTGTGACCGTAAAAGTGAAAGACGTTAACTGGGATCGCAAGCAAGTGGTTTTCACTCTGGTGTAATTAATTCCATTAACCCTTTCTGTGTTCTACAAAGAGTGGTCTACCAGCGCATAACCCAAGGTAACAACGACCTTGAGTTATGGCAGACCACTCTGAACGACACCAAACATCCCCATGAGCACAACCCAACACGACCATTGGCAAACCACCGAAGATCTTCTTCCGATCATTACTCGGCTGGATCAACTGCTCCACACCCATGAATCGATCTGGAAACCAGAGCCCTTTCAGCATCTACACTTGCCCTGGCAAGCCTTATACCCAGAACTGTCTGAACGATTGTTGGCATTAACGAACGACGAATTAGACACACTGCAAACCCAACCGGAACAATTGATCGCGTTAGTCGACGAATGTTTGTCGCTCAACGAACAGCTGCTCTCATCGACGCAGGTGCCCTCGTTGGCCAATCGATCGCACTTAAATCAAATTCCGGATCGATTGAAATCTGGTATTCCTGGGCGTAAGTGGCATCAAATAGAAGCCTTTGTTCAACAGCTTCCACATGCACACAGATACACCGACTGGTGCTGTGGAAAAGGCCACTTAGCTCGCCTGATACACGCCCAACACCAATGCCCGGTATCAGGGCTGGAATATGATCAGTCATTGTGCGAGAAAGGCAATCAGCTGTCAGAGAAGTTCCAAAGCCAAGTCCAGATTATTCAACAGGATGTCTTAGACGTTATTTCAGACAGGTCGGTGTTTCAGGGCCACCAGACGGCACTCCATGCCTGTGGCGATTTACACAAGTCGGTGTTACGTCAGTCAGTGGAAAACAAGGCTCACAGCTTAACCATTTCACCTTGTTGTTATCATTTAACGTCTGACAAGTTGTACCAACGCATTTCCTCCTTTCAAGGAAAGCTGTCTTTATCGCAACAAGATCTCAAACTCGCCGTGCAGGAAACAGTCACCGCACCTTCACGTGATCAACGTAATCGGCGCACTTTGAAGCATTGGCGTTTGGCGTTTGATTTACTACAGCGAGACGTTACCGGCAATTCTGAGTATGCGCCATGCCCATCAACGCCCTACTCGATTATTCCACAGGGTTTCACAGCGCTGGTCGCTGATTTTGCCAGGCACCTTGATATCGAAATTCCTGGAGACTGCGATTACCAGAAGTATCTTGATCAGGCCGAACGCCGTCTTCATCAAATTGAACGGCTGGAGCTTGGCCGACAAGCCTTTCGGAGAACGCTGGAACTCTGGTTGGTTTATGACAGGGCATTATTTCTTGCGGAAAGTGGCTATCAGGTTAAGGTCGGCACCTTTTGTGAGCGATCATTGACACCACGCAACCTTCTCATTCAGGCAAAACGCATATAATCAACGAGAGGTATCAGTATGTTCCTCCGTATTGTTGCCTCAATCGCATCATCCATCATGAGTTTGACCGAGTACTGCCTATGCTAAATTCCAACCCTCTCTACCAAGCCATTGATAAGCAACACCAACAGCTTGGCGAACTGTTCGTCATGCATCAAGAAGCCTTATTACTACAAAACATTGAGCTGGCCATTGAAATCTTCTACAGCTACAAGTCCCTTCAAGTAGCACACTTAACCTTTGAAAATGACACATTACTGCCCGAGTTGGCGAAGTTACCAGAGACTCGTTGGCCACATACCCTGTACGTTCATGAACACAACAAGGTACGTGATTTACTGGATAAAAACGTTAACGCCCTAAATCAAACTCAAAACTTGCTCAAAGATCAAAGCACGACTCCACAACAATATCGACGATGGGTGATCGATCTTTTTGAACAACAAAAATCCCTTAAAAATGTATTGGAACACCATGAGCAAAGAGAAGAGCAAGGGATGCTAGCTGAGTTATTTGAGCACTTGGACCCGGCTCGCGTGACCCGTTTAGCAGAGGGATTGGAAGCCTTCACTCAACCAGAACTGGATATTGTTTTCAGTAAAAGTGCTTCCTGGCTTAAACAGCTGAACGGCTAATACGATCAGCTGATATCAGGTTCTTTTACATACCACAAGCGTTTACATACCAAGTACATTTACATACCAAGAGCTTTTACAGATCGCCAAACAGCCTGGATTACTCCGGACGAGGCACGGAAATAATGTCCCCCAACGATGCGTATTCACTGGCCCCTAAACGACCAATGGGATCAACGGATTTCGCATCCACTTGCAGCCTCGGTTCCAGAGTAGCAACACGCTCCGATAAATACACCGACTGAATCTCACCAAATACCAAGCCTTGAGCGTTGTTGCCCATCTCTTGAATTTCATAGAGTGAACAATGCATCGCCACATCACATTGTTCCACACGCGGTAATGCTTTCCCCCAATCATCGGTCAGAGTCAGGTCAATATGCGCCATTTCAGACTCACCGTAATCCAAGGTTCTTGCTGTCTCAGTCATCGGACCAGCTAAATGCGAACCAGCAATATGAAGGACAAAGTCCTTGGTGCGTTCAATGTTTCTTCGCGTATCTTTCACTTCACCGGAAGGCTTCTTCCCCACAGAAAACATAATGATGGGAGGATTACTGCAAACTGCAGTAAAAAACGAATACGGCGCCAGGTTGTAATTTCCACCTTCATTTTGAGTCAACACCCAAGCCACTGGACGAGGAATAATCGTCTGAGTCATTAAATGATAGGCTTGGGGGCCGACCAACGAATCCATGTCGATAATCATTATCTGATCCTTAATGTATAAATCGAATACGATGCCAATAGAACGCTATAGCGTACCTGACTGATCGAGTTTAGCCCGTTTCTTTTTGATATGTTTGCTCATCAACTCTAACGCTTTTGTCGCTGCCACAAACCCAAAAGAAGCCGTCACCATAGTGACTGCACCAAAGCCACTGTTGCAATCCAGTTTTGTGGAACCGTCTTCCATCGCTTTCTGCTGACAAACACTGCCATCAGGCTGTGGATAAACCAACTGCTCCGTCGAATAGACCACCGGAATGCTGTACACCCGCTTCGGATTTCTGGAATACCCATAATTCCTCCGCAACCAGGAACGCACTCGACGAATCAAAGGATCATTGTAGGTCTTGTTTAGATCAGCAATCTCGATTTTGGTCGGATCGGTTTGCCCACCCGCAGCACCGGTACAAATCACCGGAATCTTGTGACGCTTACAGTGGTTCACCAGGGCCGCTTTAGACTTGAGACTGTCAATGGCATCCACCACACAATCCATCTCCTGGGTAATCAGCTCGGCCACATTCTTTTGGTCCACAAAGTTCATCACAGTAATCACTTCACAGTCGGGATTAATCCCGCGAATGCGCTCTGCCATCACATCTACTTTCAGTTGCCCTACCGTCGACGTTAACGTATGAACCTGTCGATTAACATTGGTGACACAAATGTCGTCCATATCGATTAAAGTGATTTTACCAACACCTGAACGAGCCAGGGCTTCAGCGGCCCAACTGCCGACGCCCCCCACACCCACAATACAAGCATGTGCTGATTGATAAATACTGGACTCATCCACACCGTAGAGCCGTGCCACTCCACCAAATCGATCCTGATAATTCACTGACTGTATCACCTCAATTTCTGTCTACACTTATAACTTATGTCGGGTAGACAATGCTGTTCTATGCCAACGAACTATTCGCTGGCGGCGAGATTATACGCTGGATTAAAACAATACTTAAGAAACACACGGAATGAAGCGGTGTTAATAAAGATAAGTGCAACCATCTCTGTAAGTGTGAATATAAATACAGGTAGGGATCTATGACGCTCGTTGCCAAGATAGCTACAGTGATTACTACGGCTTTTATAACCTTCCTGGCGATTCAGTACTTTAACCATACTTATCTGGTTTCTGATCGTTTGGACAGTCTGGAAAAGGCATTTATTCAACGTGAGCTACTGCACAGCGAGTCCTTCCTAAACAACCAGCAGGAACAGGTTAACGCCTTAACCTTGGATTGGGCCACATGGGATGACAGTCACACATTTTTGATGGATAAAAATCCAGATTTTATCCAAAAAAATCTAAACCGAAGCTCCCTTCAAACCATCAGCATTCATGCTTTCCTTTGGTTTAATATCGATCGGGAACTAATCCACGGTGTATTTTCTGATAACAACTATATGCCCTCGGAAAGTTTACTCAGTGACTTTTTATCCCAACACCCAACCTTAATTAATCAATTACTTGAGCTCAAAGCACCTTCCGATCTGCAAGCCTTAAGTGCCTTGCTAGTGTTTAACGAAAGCATCTATTTAGTAGGATTATCAAAGGTACTGTCGAGCGACGGAACGGGACCTTCCAATGGCTGGTTAATGGCTCTGCGAAAAGCACCAGAGAAACTCCTCCCTACCAATAACTCCGGGCTGGATTCCTTTTCAGAATTGAAACCCCTGGAACTCTATGCAAGCGACTCCCCGCATATTTCCAATCTTAAAAACCAAGAAGTCTTTCATCTTGAAGCTGACCAGGTCACCGTATTAAAGCGACTCCAGGACGCCTATGGCAAATCTAACATTATTTTGTCCAGCATTATGCCAAGAACCATTCTTGAACAGAGTCAAAAAGATTTCACCGCCCTGTTCACCATAGAACTCGGGGTCAGCTTTTGTGTTGCCTTGCTCGCGTTTCACTATCTTCGCCAGCATATATCTACCCCGATCTCCAAACTGATCAGAGAGATCGAGCAAGCAGCGTCGCTGGATCGGGCGAGAATATCTGAAGTCTCCCCTCAGAGTGGCGAACTGCAAAAACTGATTCATATATTGAAAGGCGCCATAGAACAGCTAAATCGAAATATGGTTCAAGAAAAAGCAAATCAGGTTCGTATCGAACAACAAAACCGTATTCTTTTTGAACTCGCCAACGACAAAGACCTAACCGAAGGCCACTTACATCAGTCGTTTTATAAAATCCTTTCAACACTCATCAACCAAACAAAATTCACCCGTGCCAGCATTTGGCTCATGGATAAAAACATAGAAGTATCTGAATGCTATGCCTGTTACAGCCTAAACGGAGACAACATAGAGGCGGGCACCAAAGTTGAGCACACTCGATTAACCAAGAATCTCCTTCAGAAGCTTATCCGACAACGGAGCTTTATTACTAACCTCAATTCAGAAATCACCGAATCTATCTTAGGCACTAAGGTCTATGAACAAGCGATTATCAGCCCCATCATGATTAGCAATACCGTCAGCGGTGCACTCATAACAGAATTCTTGCCAGAACAAAAAGAGCGCGTTTCCTTCTTCCAGCTCTTCCTTGCCTCGCTGTCTGAGCTGTGCAGCAACAGTCTCTATGCTCATGAAAGAAAACAGCTCCACGAGCAGCTCAATCATATGGCCCATCATGATCCCTTAACGAAATTACCTAATCGCAGTTTATTTGAAGAGATTGGTAAAAAGACCGTAGCACGAGCCAAACGCGAAAATACAGGCTTCGGCTTGTTGTTTGTGGATCTGGATAAGTTCAAACCGGTGAATGATCAATATGGTCACGCTGTCGGCGATGAACTCTTGATCAGTTTCGCTGAACGCTTGAAACAACGTCTCAGGGAGACCGACACCATCGCCCGTATTGGCGGGGATGAATTTTTAATCCTGCTGGAAAACACCCCCCACATCAGCGATGCCAGAATCATTGCCACACAAATCATCGAAGTAACGTCGCAAGTGTTTGAAATCCGCGATCACCACATTCGTATCGGCTGCAGTATCGGCATAGCCATGTACCCAACGCACGGAACCACGCTTGAACAACTGGTATCCGCAGGAGATCAAGCCATGTACAAAGTGAAAAGCACCGGTCGGGGCTCAATTTCAGTGGCCAATGAAATCAGCAAGGTGTCCTGAGATTCGAATCAGATTATTCGAACCCTATGACTCGCAAGCCATGGAGTCCTTAATCGCGACGAAAATAACGTCAAAGCAACTGATCTCTCTTTTGAGTTTCTGCTAGAATGCGCCTTCGATTCAGGAACAGTCAGACCCTATGAGACTCGACAAATACCTTTGCCACAATGCTGGCCTAACGCGTAATGAAGCGAAACGGGCCATTAAAAAGAAAATGGTTACGGTAGACGGTAAAGTGATTACCAATGCCGCACTGCACGTATCACTTGATCAAAGTGTTGCCATCGACAATACCCAGATTGAACACTTAGGCACACAATACTTCATGCTGAACAAACCGGCTGGCTTTGTTTCCGCCACCGAAGATGGTTTCTATCCAACAGTATTGGAGTTGATTGATCAGCCAGGAAAAGGGCTTCACCCGGTTGGTCGTCTCGATCTGGATACCACAGGTTTGATGCTACTGACCAATGATGGTAAGTGGGCTCATAAAGTCACCAGTCCGAACCATGACTGTCATAAAACCTATCAAGTAGAGCTGAATCAGGACATCACCGACAAAGCCATCGAAACCCTGGAAACCGGCATCTATTTCAAAAGTGAAGATCGCCGAACCAAACCTGCGAAAGTAAAGGTCATCACGTCTACCGAGATTGAGCTTACTATCTCTGAAGGCATGTATCACCAGGTGAAGCGGATGATTGCAGCAGTAGACAATGAAGTGCTTGAGCTGCACCGCTCCAGAATTGGCGACATCGTTCTGGATGAGGACCTGGAACCCGGCGAATACCGACCTCTGACCCAAGAAGAAATTGAGAGCATTCATTAGTGAACCTGATCTATCAAGAATTTATCCAGGCAGTTAAAGCCTGTTCTGGCCCGGTACTGTGGGTCGTCGATGAGCACGCCCTGCATTTAACACCAAGCCAGTTGGGTGATACGTCCCGTATTACTTTCATCACCAACCGTGTTGATCAAATGAATTCCCTCACCGAAGATGGCCTTACTTGCCACTACAGTGATTTCGAATTTGATGCTTTACCACAATCCGGTTTTGATCTTGTGCTCTATAGAGTGTCGAAAGAAAAAGCCATTGTTCACCACGTCATCAACCAAGCGGCCCAGGTATTAAAGCCTAACGGCAAGCTAGTTTTGGCGGGCGGAAAGAACGAAGGCATTAAGACCTACGTCGACAAAGCCACTAAATACCTGAATGCTGAAAAACACATCGAAAAGATATCCAAAGACGATTGGATCGCTGAACTGAAAAATCAGCATTCTGATGAACCGTCTTTAGATGACAAGAATTACCGGGAACTGATTGAGATTAACCAACAGAACGGCTTATCACTGATCAGTAAGCCGGGTGTCTTTGGCTGGAATAAGGTGGATCAAGGCAGCGCTTATTTGATCGAGCAAATGCCTGAATTCATGAAACGACTGAATCTATCCAAAGATCAGGTAACCCAGAGCGTAATTGATCTCGGGTGTGGTTACGGCTATTTGCTATCGAGTATGCCTCAATTTGGTTTCAAAACCTTAGTCGGCACCGACAACAATGCGGCGGCCATCACCGCAGCAAAAGCCACTTTAGCGGCAAACGATTTAGAAGGTGAGATCATTGCGGCAAACTGTGCTGAGGGCATTGATCAAAAATTTGATGTTGTGGTGTGTAATCCGCCTTTCCATCAAGGCTTCTCTGTGGAAGGTGAACTGACTGATCGTTTTCTGGCTTCAGCCAGACGATTGCTCGTCTCAGGAGGCGCAGCGATCTTTGTGGTCAACGCCTTTATTCCCATCGAAAGCAAAGCCAAACACTACTTTAAAAAGGTTGATGAACTGGCCAACAACAAGAAATTCAAAGTCATTCGACTGGCTGGCAAAAAGCCTTACCAAGCCGAACTTTAGGGGAAACAGAACCAAGCGGCAGTTTTTTTACTCGTTATTGGTTTCATTCTTCCTCATGACTGGTTTCATGCGTCAATCAAAGGTCAGAAGAGAACAAATCCATCTGGGTTAACTCTTCTGAATCCTTCATATCCTTCAAACCAACCCCGATCCCCAATAATCGAACGGGTTTATCCCGTCGATGATAAGCCACATTCAGCAACTCCAGATAGTCAGTTTCCGATCCGGCTGATCGAGCCAATTGATCCAGTCGAGTTTCAAAAGTGGTCTGCACGAAGTCATTAAACTTCACTTTAACGATGTATTTATTGACCAGGTAATCATCATCCAGGCGCTTTTCAAGACGCTGATTTAACGACGAAAGCAGATCGGGTACGGCCGCTCGAATTTGATCAAAGCTGTGCAAGTCCTGCTCATACGTGTGCTCAACACTCAAACTCTTACGACGCCGTTCATTGCGAACCGGACGCTCATCAATTCCCCATGCGAGTTGATGCAAGCGCTGACCAAAGCTTCCGAACTTTTCCACCAGATCGATCAAAGAAAACGCTCTGAGTTGTCCACAGGTCTCTATTCCCAATTGCTGCATCTTGGCTTGTGTGACTTTCCCGACGCCATGCACTTTTGCAACCGGCAACTTAGCAACAAAGTCATCCACTTCTGCCGGAGTGATGACACACAGTCCGTCGGGCTTATTCCAGTCACTGGCTACCTTTGCCAAAAACTTATTCGGTGCCACACCCGCTGATACTGTGATACGCACCTCCTGCACGACACGTCGACGGATTTCTTCCGCGATCAACGTTGCACTGCCCCTGTGAAGTTCGCAATCAGTCACATCCAAATACGCTTCATCAAGCGATAGCGGTTCAATTAAATCGGTATAGTCGGCAAAGATACGGTGTATCTGTTGAGAGGCTTCACGATAGGCATCCATTCGTGTTTTAAGGAAGATCAAATCAGGACACAGCTTCAGCGCCTGAGCGGACGACATCGCCGAACGAACGCCAAATTTCCGCGCTTCATAACTTGCGGTTGCCACCACACTTCGACCATTGGGATTTCCGCCAACAACGATTGGCAAGTTTGCCAATTTAGGGTTATCACGCACTTCAACCGCTGCATAAAAGCAGTCGCAATCGATGTGTATGATCTTTCTTAAAGGAATGTCACCCATATCAGGAACTCAATGGCATTTCAGAAGTCTATTTAAAAGCCCGCAAATACTGAACATAAATACAGTATTGTTAATATTTTAGTTTCATGTGACGGTTCTCGTCTACTCTTTGATATCTTCTGCACAACATTCTGTTTTTAAGATACGATAGAGCCTCTTTAATGACTGCCTGTTCACAAGGATGATGGATTCCAAATGAAGACATTTCAACGTTCCAGCCTAGCACTTCTCAGTATGCTTCTTATTGCCTGTTCTGGTGGCAATGACACACAAACTCCAGCCAATGCCCCTCTTCCAAAAGTCAGCACCATTGCTGCCACATTTAAAGAAGTTCGTCCAACCAAAGAATTCGTCGGTAAAACCGAAGCCAAAGAGGACGTTAACATCCAGGCCCGAGTGGGTGGTTATTTGATCAAGCAGCATGTGGCCGATGGTGCCAAAGTCAACGAAGGTGATTTACTGTTCGAAATCGATCAGGACACCTACGCAGCGGAAGTAGCCAAAGCCGAAGCGAAAGTGGCTCAGGATAATGCGGCCTTGAACGAAGCCAGCCGTAACTACAAACGAGGCAAGGAGTTGATCTCAAAAGGGGCCATCAGCGAATCCCAAATGGATCAGTTGACCAGTAAGAAATTACAAGCGGAAGCGGCAATCAAAGTCTCAGAAGCTGCATTAAAAACCGCAAAATTAAATCTTAGTTACACCCAGATCAAAGCCCCAACTACGGGGACTCTCAGTCAGGCTCAAGTAAGTATTGGTGACTTGATTACGTCATCAACCTCTCTGGCAACCTTGGTTCAGGCTGATCCTATGTACGTCAGTTTCCAGGTCAGTGAACGTGAATTGATTGAGTATCGTGAAGAACGCCAAAAAGAAAAAGCCGAAGGTAAACCCGTCTCAGAACCGGTAGCCAAGTTGCAATTAACAACGGGTTCAGAATACCAACACACTGGGAAATTCAACTTCCTGGATAACCGCATCGATCAGAATACCGGTACGATCAAAGTTAGAGCTGTTTTTCCAAACCCGAATGGCTTCCTGTTACCAGGTCAACACGTAACCTTAGTCATTGAGCAAGGGAACGCGGTGAACCGTTTGGTGATCCCTCAAAAAGCCATTCAGGAAGACCAAACCGGTAAATTTGTACTTGTTCTGGGTCAGGACCAAGTCATTGAAAAACGTCCGATCCAGGTCGGTCAAAATCAGGGCACTATGCTGACTGTAACCTCTGGTTTGAAAGAAGGTGAACAGATCATCGTTGATGGTCTTCAAAAAGTCCGAGTCGGTGGTAAGGCTGAAAGTACTCCAGCCCAATTGCCTGAAACGCATTAAGACGAGGGCATTTAATGTTTAGCCAATTTTTCATCAGTCGGCCAAAATTCGCTTTCGTTATCTCCATTGTGATTTCCCTTGCGGGTTTGATTGCCATGAAACTGCTGCCGATTGCAGAGTTTCCAAAAATCTCTCCTCCGGTTATTCAGGTCACGGCGTCCTATCCAGGTGCCGATGCTAAAGTTGTTCGAGAAACCATCGCAGCCCCTATTGAAGAGGAAGTGAATGGCGTTGAGAACATGCTGTACATGTCCTCCAAAAGTGCCAACGACGGCTCATACAATCTGACCGTCACCTTCGAGGTCGGGACCGATCCGGATCTTGCTCAAATCAACGTTCAAAACCGAGTAAGCCGTGCTAACTCCATATTGCCTGCCGACGTAGTCAAGCAGGGAGTCTCTGTGGATAAGAAATCCACAGACATGGTATTGGTGGTAAACCTGTACTCCCCCGAAGGCACCTATGACGGGCTCTTCCTTTCAAACTTCACCAGCATCAATGTACTGAATGATCTGTCGCGTATTAATGGCGTCAGTGATGCATCCATTCTGGGTGAAAACGAATACGGTATGCGAATCTGGCTTGACCCAATCAAGATGGCCTCGCTAGGCATCACCGTGAATGACCTCAAAGGGGTAGTATCCGAGCAGAATGTCCAGGTTCCCGCTGGTCAGCTAGGTGGTGCACCATCGCCTGCCGATCAACAGTTCCAATACACTCTCAGCGCCAAAGGTCGATTAAGTTCGGCGGATGAGTTTGAGAATTTGGTCGTAAAATCCCGCAGTGACGGTTCCAGCGTATTATTGAAAGACATCGCTCGTATTGAGCTGGGTTCTGCAAGCTACAGTTGGTATGGCGAACTTAATAACAAACCGGGTGTTATTCTAGCGGTCTATCAATCGCCAGATGCTAACGCGTTGGATGTAGCGGAAGATGTCTATGCACTAATGGAGCAACTCTCCTCTCGCTTCCCAGAAGGCATCGAGTACGACATTCTCTATGACACCACTCGTTTCATTAAGACATCGATCGATGAAGTAGTAACGGCCCTCTTCCAAGCTGTATTACTGGTTATTCTGGTTGTGTTTATCTTCCTGCAAGACTGGCGTTCTACGTTAGTTCCTGCCATTGCTATTCCGGTTTCGTTGGTGGGTACCTTTGCCGTTATGCTGGCTCTTGGCTTCTCCATCAACACGGTAAGTTTATTCGGTCTGATTCTCGCAGTGGGGATTGTTGTGGATGACGCCATTGTGGTGGTGGAAAACGTCCGACGGCACATTGAAGAAGGGCTCAATCCGGTAGAGGCCACGCGGATTTCTATGAAAGAAGTGAGCGGTCCGGTAGTAGCAACCACCTTAGTTCTGCTGGCGGTGTTCGTTCCTGTCTCCATGATGCCTGGTATAACTGGCCAGATGTACAACCAATTCGCAGTAACGATTTCAGTGGCGGTGATTATTTCTTCCATCAACGCATTAACGTTAAGCCCGGCACTGTGTGCGACCTTACTCAAACCTCACACGGGTAAAACCAATGCCTTCTTTAGTGCGTTTAACCGTTTATTCGACCGCCTGACGGATTCCTACAGCCGCATAGTTGCGATCAGTATCCGTAAGTTAATGCTGGTTGGCATTACTCTGGCGGTCATTTTCGTCTCTATCGGTGGGGTTATGAAGGTTCTGCCTATGGGCTTCATTCCGAATGAAGACAAAGGCAACTTCATGGTGGATATTCAACTACCGGCTGGTGCTGCGCTGATTCGTACCGGGGAAGTCATGCATGAAGTGACCGAAGCGATCAAAAACGAACCTGGCGTCAGTAATGTGATGACGGTAAGTGGTTTCAGTATCTTAACCGGTGCAGTGTCTTCAAATGCCGGTCTGGCCATTGTCACGCTGGACCCTTGGGATGATCGCACTAGCCCTGAGCTTCATCAAAATGCCATTGTTCAGCGAGTTCAAGCCAAGCTCAGCGCAATCTCCAGCGCCAACATTCGTGCCTTCTCTACGCCTGCAATTCCAGGACTTGGCGCGACAAGTGGTTTGGAGTTGGTACTCTCAGACCTGCAAGGACGTGATCCTCAAACACTGGCTTCGGCCATGAGAGGCTTTATCGTCGCTGCTAACCAGGCACCTGAAATCCGCTTTGCATTCAGCACCTATTCCGCAGACATTCCTCAGTTGTTTGTTGATGTGGATCGTATCAAGGCTAAGAATATGGAAATTCCACTTTCCGAGATATTCTTAACGCTGCAAGCTCAACTTGGTTCTTTGTACATCAATGACTTCAACAAATTCGGTCAAGTGTATCGTGTGATGATGCAGGCAGAAGCCGAGTTCCGAAATGACAAGGATGATTTAGACAAGTTACACGTTCGCTCTTCATCCGGTGATATGGTGCCGTTGAGTACGTTACTCACCACCAGCACACTGCTGGGCCCAGACGTAATCAACCGCTATAACATGTTCGACTCTGTAACGATCAATATCATTCCTGCACCAGGCTACAGCACCGGTGATGCGATGGCTGCCGCAGAGCGCATTGCTAAAGGCAGCCTACCGGATGGCTTTGATGTTCAGTGGACAGGTATGGCCTACCAGCAGATTCTTGCTGGTAACCTTGCCCCGATTCTATTTGGCTTAGCCTTACTGTTTGTCTACCTGTTCCTGGTGGCTCAGTATGAAAGCTGGAGTGTTCCTGTGTCGGTGCTGCTTGCAGTTCCAATTGCGGTGCTCGGTGCGGTGGCGATGTTGCTTGTGCTTAAAACACCGTTCGATTTGTATGCCCAAGTAGGGATGGTGTTGCTGATTGGCCTGGCAACAAAGAACGCCATTTTGATTGTCGAGTTTGCAAAATCCAAACGAGAAGATGATGGTGTCAGCATCACAGAAGCCGCCGAAACAGCAGCGAAACTACGTTTCCGTGCGGTATTAATGACAGCACTGTCCTTTGTTCTTGGTATTTTGCCACTGGTCTTTGCCGTGGGTGCAGGTGCGTCCAGTCGCCACTCCATCGGTTATACCGTATTCGGCGGTATGTCTGCAGCAACGGTCATTGGTACGCTGCTGATTCCGGCATTCTATGTCATGCTTCAATCAGCACGAGAAAAGATTAAAGGTCAGCCAAAACAGGACTAAAAATTCTTTCTCACAGACACAAAAAAGCCGGAGATCAACTCCGGCTTTTTTGTATCGTCTTAGTACGATTGAACTCACTTTAGCATCGTGTACTTAACTAAGGACTCCTAGCTAAAACGTTGTTCAGGCAAATAACGAACAATCATGCCAAAATCATCCAACTCCTGATTGGCTTCAACACCTTCAGGCATAGGGATATCCACTACATGACCAGAACCTGGCGCCCCCTCAACGGCTTCGCCTTTCTTATTGATCATTTCAGTCAGATCAAAAGCAACGTTACCTGAGGGTTTCACCAATTCAACTTTATCACCCACATTGAATTTGTTCTTCACATCAATTTTCATCATGCCATTATCAACCGACATAATTTCACCGACCAATTGCTGAGAGCCACTCATAGAGTTACCCGACTCATAACGCTGATATTGATCGTGAACGTGACGACGATAGAAACCTTCGGTATAACCACGGCTGGCCAAGCTTTCTAGCTCGTCCATCAAGCCCATATCGAATGGCTTGCCAGACTGAGCATCATCAATTGCTTTACGATAGGCTTGAGCTGTACGCGCGGCGTAGTAAGGCGATTTGGTACGACCTTCGATCTTCAATGAGTGAATGCCCATTTTCACCAAACGCTCTACGTGTTGTACGGCACGCAAGTCACGGGAGTTCATGATGTAAGTGCCATGCTCATCTTCATAGATCGGCATGTATTCACCTGGACGAGAACCTTCCTGCAACAAGAAGGTTTGCTCTTCTAAACCATCAACGTGAGGTTCAAAGGTATCTGGCTGAGGATCTTGGTGCGCGGCAGGATCAACAATATTGACATCGCTTTGGTCTAGATCCGTCGCAATGATGTCTCCGGTGTCCGTCTCTTTGGCATCATGTAACTGATACTTCCAGCGACAGGCATTGGTACAGGTGCCCTGGTTAGGATCACGCTTATTGAAGTAGCCGGACAATAAACAACGGCCTGAATAGGCAATACACAAAGCCCCATGAACAAAGACTTCCAGCTCCATCTCCGGACATTGCATGCGAATTTCTTCAATCTCATCCAGAGACAATTCACGGGATAAGATCACACGTTCAATACCTTGGCGATGCCAGAATTTCACGCCTGCGTAGTTCACCACATTAGCCTGAACCGACAGATGCACCGGCATGTCCGGGAAGTGCTCACGAACCATCATAATCAAACCTGGGTCTGACATGATCAAGGCATCAGGATTCAACTCAATAACAGGCTTAATATCATTCAAAAAGGTTTTTACTTTGGCGTTATGCGGCGCAATATTGGCAGCCAGGTAAAACTTCTTCCCTAAATCATGGGCTTCATCAATCCCTTCTTTCAGAGCATCCAGAGTCGAAAATTCATTATTTCGAACTCGAAGACTGTATCTTGGTTGGCCAGCGTAAACAGCATCCGCACCATAAGCATATGCGTAACGCATCGCTTTCAATGAACCCGCAGGTGAAAGTAATTCGGTTTTCATACAATTAGCTTTTTTAAGGAGTGGAAGGTCTATTATCTAAAATTCCAGGAATTCAATAATAGACCTGAATCATTAATGAACAACTTTAGGGGCTTCTTCCATTTCAGCAGCTTCTTCCTGCATGCGACCGACCATTTGTAAGCCGGCTTGGAACATTCCTTTGGCCACCTGAACGTATTCGCCCTGAAGCAGTTCTTTCGCTTCTTCGGAGAAATGGATAGTAACGAGCTGCTTTTCATCCCCTTCGGTCTTCTGCAGCGCTACGTCGCCATTCTCTAACTCAACAATTTCTAAAAAGGCCGTAGGCATAATTGGCTCCTATACTTTGATCTGCCAATGGTACCAGAATGAGAACAATATCTCAGCTTAGCCAAGGTATTAATTCCTAAGAATACCTATTCTCTTAGTTAGTCTTCTAAACGATAACTTCGAACCTGATCTACCAACTGTTTCATCGCCTGATAGGCACCTAATAAATCCAGGTTTTCTTCCGATTCATCTACTGAAGCATCGATAGCCACTAAACTCAACAATTCAGGTTCTTCCCCTTTGTATTCCGATTTCTTCTGTTTAGCGACAAAGCGGTTTCGGTAACTCTGATGTAAACGAGACAGCCAGGAACCTGGCTCAGATAACAGCGCCATTAACTCAGCAATTTCACGACGCCCATCGTCTCTCTGCATCAATGCTTCATTGAGTTGATTAAGCGTTAGCTGCTCTACCTGAAACGGTACGTTGTGCTCTGCCGCTAGTTCACATAACAAAGCAATGTAGGCGTTATAAAGATGACTAACCGCACTTTCTTCCAAGGCCGCGATTCGATTCTTACTAAACACCGATTCTTTGGCTTGCTCGTCTTTCAAATAATCCAAAATCACTTGTGCAAAATAGAGTTTTTCATTGGTTAACGGAACCCAATTGGAAGCTTTGTCTGCCATGCCATACACCTATTCAATACATAAACAATCAACACCGATATCTTACTCAAGATAACCATCGATAAGGCGGCGTCGATAATAAGCGTATTATAAAGGGATTCATCTTTGGTTACGACTAAGACGAGACGCTATAAAACCTGATCAATTTGATGGTCATCAAAGTGTCCGGTAACTTCTAGCAAACCAGACAGCTCAGGCTTTTGACATGGTTCCCCCTGATAAAACTGAATCAAACCATGAAGCAACTGACAGACCGTATCACAGCCCACATAAAAGGTATTTTGATATTGACTGTCTCGATACATAGCCAGACACCGATTTGCCTCAAGTTCCGCTAATACGGCATTAAATTCACGTTCCAGGCATAGATCAGCACGTTTTGACAACGCGCGTTCATCGAGTGTCAGCTTAAACCACGGCATATTGGCTCCTCACCCCAGATCAGTCATCCCAAAAATCGTATTACGACAAAAATGCGTTCTAAATTAAGTGTAGTCAGGGAATGTGGTGTCCAACGAAAAAATCAAAAAACGCGACAAACAGTGCATTTACTGGAAAAAACAAGCAGACGGAAACTTTTTCTGTAAATAGCAGCCAAAAAAGATAGGACCTGTTTACAAACTTGAACAACTTCTTTTTGAAGAACAAATATATCTGTGAGAGTATTGGTTGTTTAAGTCATTCCCTTCAGAATAGGCTTGTTGTCTAACACTACTAGAATAATCAAATGACTATGACATTTAGAAACCGCTTTCTACAGATACTAATGGTTGCAGCGCTGTTTGTTGTTTCCTTGGCCAGTATTACTGCCTTTACGACAGAAGATACCTCAAACCATTCACCGACATCAGATCAAGCCAATTCTTCCCCACCAATTATTGCAGCTACTGACGAAAACAATTCTTCCAACGATCTCTCCTTTGTAGAACACGAGCCCCTTGTTGACACTGAAGAGT
The DNA here is from genome assembly GCF_030159995.1 of Litoribrevibacter albus. NCBI lineage: Bacteria > Pseudomonadati > Pseudomonadota > Gammaproteobacteria > Oceanospirillales > Oceanospirillaceae > Litoribrevibacter > Litoribrevibacter albus. The sequence continues at coordinate 111,012 of NZ_BSNM01000011.1, forward strand.
CAGAAGCGAAGACAACAAGTAATTCAGCGCCTCTTAAGCCGGAAATAGATCACCCTGGCACCAACAGAGAGATTGTTTTGAGCCTTCTTAAAGGTCACTACAACAGCCCGACGATTAATGATTCACTTTCGAAGAAACTGTTCGAAAGCTACCTAAACAGCCTCGACCCTAATCGTCTGTATTTTACGGAATCTGATATCCAGTCTTTCAATCAGTACAGCCTGTCTCTTGATAATGCGTTACTGACCAATGATTTAAACCCGGCGTATGACATATTTAATACCTACCACAAAAATCTGACCACTCGCATGTCGTGGGTTGTGGCTCTTATTGAAGACGACTCTTATGAGTGGAACTTTAAACAGGATGACCAACTACTTATTGATCGATCTGAAGCACCATGGGAAAACTCAGAAGAAGAACTCGACCAATTGTGGGTAAAACGTATTAAAAACTCCCTATTGGGACTTATCCTTGCTGGAAAAGAGTTACCTGAAGCTAAGGAAACGCTTCTGAAGCGTTATAAGAACCAGCTTAACCGAGCAACTCAAACCAAATCTGAAGACGTATTCGAGCTATACATGAATGCCTTCACCATGACGTTTGATCCACATACCAACTACCTGTCTCCTCGCGATGCTGAAAACTTTGACATCAACATGAGCCTCTCTTTACAAGGTATTGGTGCAGTACTTCAGAGTGATAATGAATTTACTAAAGTTGTTCGCCTTATCGCTGCAGGTCCTGCAGATAAAGCAGGAGAATTAAAACCGGGCGATCGAATCGTCGGTGTCGGTCAGGGTAAAAATGGTGAGATTGTTGACGTGGTTGGCGAGCGTTTGGACGATGTAGTGAAAAAAATCCGTGGTGAGCGAGACACAACGGTTCGTCTTGAAATCATTCCAGCAAGCTCAACCGACATCACCCAGACTAAAATCATTAAAATTGTCCGCGACAAAGTAAAACTGGAAGAACAATCAGCGAAAAAAGATATTGTTGAAATCCAGCGTGATGGAAAGACTTATAAAGTCGGCATCATCAACATTCCTACGTTCTATATGGATTTTGAAGCGTTCAGAAAACGTGATCCAAACTATAAGAGCACCTCTCGCGACGTTAAAAATCTGATTGCCGAATTGGAAGAAGAAGGCATCGATGGTTTGGTGATTGATTTGAGAAACAACGGTGGTGGCTCATTATTTGAAGCACGTGAACTTACCGGTCTATTCATCCGTAAAGGACCAACAGTACAAGTTCGCGATGTAGATCAGAATGTACAGGTACACACCAACTCTGACTCCAACGTATATTACTCCGGGCCTATGGCTGTCCTGGTAAACCGACTCAGCGCATCAGCTTCTGAGATTTTTGCAGGCGCGATGCAGGATTACCAAAGAGCAATTGTTCTAGGCGGACAAACCTTTGGTAAAGGAACGGTACAATCACTCCACCGTCTGAATCACGGTGAGATTAAACTGACTCAAGCCAAGTTCTATCGTATCTCAGGCCAAAGTACTCAAAACAAAGGGGTCATTCCTGACATTGAGTTCCCTAGCCTATACAACAAAGATGTTGTTGGTGAAAGTTCACTGGACAACGCATTACCTTGGGACACTATCAGTTCAATTCATCACAGTAAGTACGGTGACTTCTCTACTTTGGTTCCTACCCTGGCATCAAACCATAATACCCGTATTAACAACGATCCTGACTTCCAGTATCTAAATAAGCAGATTGAGCGTTTGAATCAGCAACGAGAAAAAACTCATATATCTTTAAACATCAACGAGCGTAAAGCTGAACGTGAAGAACTGGAACAAGCATCTCTGGCGCTTGAGAACGAAAGAAGAAAAGCAAAAGGCGAAGCCATCTTTAAAACCGTTGAAGAAATGAACGAATTCAACAGTGAAGAAGAAGCAAACAAAAAACCTGCACAAGAAGACGCTGTTCTTGTTGAGTCAGGAGAGATCTTGTTGGATATGATTGAAATGGCTGGAATACAAGTCACATCAAAATAGAACTCAGTTTATAAACATTGAAAAAGGCCAATTACAAATTGGCCTTTTTCATTTATTACGACCGAATAGAGACGTTAAATGCATAATAACAATAGAGAAATTAGCAGGCTCTACAGAAACTTATTGCTAGCTTTCGTGTTTAGTTTCTTTGTAAACATACTGATGTTAGTCATTCCAATATACAGCCTTCAACTCTTCACTCGCGTACTGACCAGTTTTTCCAAATAATTTGAGTTATAGAACGACCTAATCTGACATAGTAAATTGAATTCAAAATCTCAAGTCCTGGATGTGAAGTATTCAGCCAGTGAGATTATGCTCACTATCGATAACCTTAATAGCCAATTAGACGTTACTTCAAAGCTTTAAAAGAAGTAGAACAAAAGGCTTCAGAGGAATACGAGCTCTTTCTTGAGGAAGTCAACACTCAGCAGGAAGAAGTAAAAAATCAAGTTGCTGAAACAAATAGCTTAACTGAAGATAAGCTATTAAGAGCAACTATCACTCATCCAGTAGATGACAAAACTAATAATCTTTATAAAAGTACTGTCGGAAACGAGGTCTCTACAGGAGAACCCATCGCAGATATTCACAAATTTGGACGAAAGTGATGACTTCTACGGATTCTCAAACGTTTTTTGAAAACGATATGGATCCACTTCTATCAGGTATCAACCTATCTTTCAGAGAAGACAAATAAAACCAAACCAAAGTTTGTTAGTTGAGTTTGTTTGCTTATCGACTAACAGTTTTTCATTAGAACCAGCTAAAAACTTGAAGACCTACACATTTTGTATACTATGTATACAGGAAATTACAATAATAAAAATGAAAGAGAAGAAATTATGAAAGGAACACTTTCTTTAAAACTACTCCCTGCATGCATTGCCGCATTAACCTGCTCCCAAGCTTTTGCAGAGCTTACCCCAATTCAGGATACAGAATTAGGAACAGTGTCAGGTCAATCTGGTATTTCTATCAATCTGGAAACCCGTGTCACCATGGACGAGTTTCGATATACCGATGAAGGTAGCATCAGTCTGAAAGACGTTACTTTTGGTGGTGCTGATAAGACGGCATTCTTTGAAGGTCAATACGCGGGCGGCCGTGTACTACCTATCACACAATCTAATATGTTGGATGACGTAAAGATTGATGTTGATGTTCGTAGCGATGGTGATTTACTTATTAGCGTTGGAGCTCTTTGTAATACTCCAGGATGTGTAGGCACCATTCCAGTTGACTTTGGTTTATCTGTTGGCTCTGTAGATTTAGTTAGTGCGGATGGACTAACCAGTACCTCTGTTCTTGAAAACTTTAATATGACAGGTTATTTCACTGCTGCTTTCTTCCAAATCGAGAACGATGGCGCTAACGGTGAAATTAACGCGAAAGTCTCCTTTGCAATCGATGACATTGACTTTGATGCCCCTCTTCTTGGCATGGGAATCCGCGACATGTACATCGCTGGCGCTGGTTTCAATGAAGATCTAGAGTTTGGGGCCTTCGACATCGCTAACAGTGGAGCAGTAGCTAGACTGAATATCAGAACAGCTCAAGGTAATGTGGGTGGAGCGCAAGAAGTAGACAATGCACTTCAAATCAGCCTTGCAGGCAACTCGGGTGATGCATTTGTTGCTGACGTGGGTATTGGTGCTGTAATCATTGGTGGAACATCTATTGGATCCTTCACCATTGATGACCTTGCTTTATCCAATACTACGTTAAAGATCTACGGTCACTAATACCTGAATACCTAGCTATAAAAAAACCGGCGACTTCGCCGGTTTTTTTTATATTTCTAAACCACTCCAGACCGAGTTTAAGACCACCAATCCCGATTATCATGAATCAAATTAGCCAATTCCACCAAGGAGGCTTCTGAATTTTCAACTGATACTAAAAGCTCAGCTACAACCTCAACCAGGATTAAATCATCAACTCAAAATTTGCCAATATTAATCATTATTTTTTTGAACGTTTGATTTCATATACCCAAACCATCAATAAAAGTACAGACTCATTAAAATACAGAGCGCCCTTTTATTGAATACAAAAAAAGGGAGCAAACGCTCCCATAGAATTCCAACTTTATAGTGACTAATTACTGAGTCAACTCAGCCCTCTTAAACACCCACTCATCTGCAGTTGATTCCTCAGGTGCGTACTGATAGCCCTGATAGTCAAATTTCTTCAAGTCTTCTGCTTTGGTAATCTTGTTATCTACAACATAACGCACCATCAAACCACGGGCTTTCTTCGCATAGAAGCTGATGATTTTGTACTTGCCGTTTTTCTCATCTTTAAAAACCGGAGTGATCAGTTTTCCCTTTAGCTTCTTGGTGTTGACTGACTTAAAGTATTCAGTAGAAGCAAGATTCACCAATTCATCAGAACCTAAGGTTTCTAATTGCTGATTAATGTAATCCACATTGTTATCACCCCAGAATTCATACAAATTCTTTCCACGAGCATTTTCAAGCTTGGTTCCCATTTCCAAACGGTAAGGGCGAATAAGATCCAACGGTTTTAGAATGCCATAAAGGCCAGAAAGGATACGCAAATGCTGTTGAGTAAAGTCCAGCTGATCTTCTGATAAGGTTTCTGCATCCAAGCCGGTATAGACATCACCTTTAAACGCTAAGACGGCTTGCTTCACAGTTAAATCTGCTAACTGAGCCTCATCAAACGGGGCCGTCCACTCCTGAAATCGATTGGCATTGAGTTCGCCCAACTTTGCACTGATTTTCATCAGATCAGAGATATCCGACGGCGATTTCTCTTTCAGTACATTCACCAATTCCGCAGATTCATCCAGAAACAACGGCTGACTGAATTTTTGAGTCGTCGGCTGAGAGTCATAATCCAATGTCTTGGCTGGCGAGATCACCATCAACATAATCGATCTTCCTATGCTTGATTAGAAGTATTGAGGAAACTCTGAACAAGGAGTTCACGGGCAAAATAAACCCGATCAGGGATCGGGTATTAGGTAACGCTTAGTGTACAAAATATCAGAAGGAAAAGGAGGTTAAATCTTTTAATAAACCAGATAGGTTTAACGCATTAGATTTAACCCATTCCTCTTCAACCTTGTTACTTTTTCTTGGGGGCTGCTTTTTTCTTAGCAGGTTTCTTGGATTCGGTATAGGTCCACTTTTTAGTGTCCTGATCATAGAAACCAGTCCAACCCGTTGCTTTACCTTCAGCGTTTTCAGTCATCAGGTATTGCTGTTTAGTTTTACGGCTGAAACGTATCTGAGCCTCATTTCCATTCTCGTCGCGGGCTTCCCCTTCCAATAGGAAATGATATTTAGGATCGATCTCAGCTTTGTGCGGTAACAGCTCTACTACTTTTGGAGCACGCGTCTCACGGTTTTTCGGGAACTGACTCGCCGCCAGGAACATACCTGTCGCTCCATCGCGCAGAATGTAATGGTCATCTACCTTCTGACACTTCAACTCTGGCATCGGAACCGGGTCCATCTTCGGTGGCGCAGGCTCACCGTTCTTCAGGAGCTTACGGGTGTTCTTACACTCTTCATTGGTACAACCAAAATACTTACCAAAACGGCCGGTTTTCAGTTGCATTTCAGAGCCACATTTATCACATTCAATCACAGGACCATCATAACCTTTAATTTTGAAGGTACCTGCCTCAAGCTTGTAACCAGAACACGCTGGGTTGTTACCACAGATGTGCAGTTTACGAGACTCATCAATGAGGTAACTTTCCATCGCGTTATCACAAATCGGACAACGCTCTTTTTGACGAAGTGCTAGCGTTTCCGCTTCGTCCTGCTCGCTTTCGGTACTGCCTTCTACAACCGCAACAGCATCTTCACCTGGAGCCAGATTCAACGTTTTCTTACACTGTTCGTCTTTCTTAAGCGCATAACCAGAACACGCTAGGAAAACACCCGTTGTCGCATTACGAATCAACATGTTGCGACCACAATCGGGACACATAATATTGGTTTCGGTAGGCGTATTTGGACGCATACCCTCATCAGATTCAGCGTGATCTAACTTGGTTTTGAAGTCGCCGTAGAATTCATTGAGCAAGGCTTTCCATTCTTTAGAGCCTTCTGCAACATCATCCAACTGTTCTTCCATGCCCGCTGTAAAACCATAATCCATTAGATTATTAAAGCTTTCCAACAAGCGATCAGTAACAATTTCGCCCATCTTTTCAGCATAGAAACGCTTATTTTCTAAACGAACGTAGCCACGATCCTGAATGGTTGAAATGATTGATGCGTAGGTAGAAGGACGACCAATGCCACGCTTCTCTAATTCTTTTACCAAAGCAGCTTCACTAAAACGTGCAGGTGGTTTGGTAAAGTGTTGCTTGGCCTCAACATTGTTAAGATCCAGCTGATCACCCTGCTGCAAATCAGGCAAAGTAATATCGTCTTCTTTCTTAGCAATTTGCGGCATTACTCGGGTGTAACCGTCAAAACGAACCACACGGCCTCGAGTACGCAATTCAAACTCACCCGCAGTAACCGTAATAGTGGTAGAGGTGTATTCAGCCGGAACCATCTGACAGGCCACAAACTGGCGCCAAATAAGTTCATACAGACGTTGAGCATCACGCTCCATATCCGACAAAGAAGCGCCTGATCGATTTACATCAGAAGGACGAATCGCCTCGTGCGCCTCTTGGGCTCCTTCTTTCGAAGAATACACATTTGGATTCTCAGGTAGATACTTGTCACCGAAGTTATCATCAATAAAGCCACGACAAGCTTCTACAGCGTCTTTACTCAATGCGGTTGAGTCAGTACGCATATATGTAATGTAACCCGCCTCATAGAGCCTCTGAGCAAGCATCATGGTCTTTTTCACACCAAAGCCTAAGCGAGTACTTGCTGCCTGCTGTAGCGTAGACGTGATAAACGGTGCCCCCGGCTTGGATTTGGTTGGCTTATCTTCACGCTTAGTAACACTGTATGCAGCTGTTTCAAGTTTCGCGACAGCTGCTTGAGCCTGGGTCTTATTGACCGGACGGAAATTCTCGCCATTATGTTTAGCAACCTGAAACTTAATATTGCTATCCGCAGCATGATTCAGAAAAGAGAATGCTTCCCAATATTCTTCCGGATTGAATGCACGAATCTCACGTTCACGATCAACCACAAGTCGAACAGCAACCGATTGCACCCGTCCTGCTGATAACCCTCGGGTAATCTTACTCCATAGCAAAGGCGAAACCATGAAGCCAACAACTCGATCCAAAAAGCGTCGCGCTTGCTGTGCATTCACACGAGCCATATTTAACTCATCAGGATGCTCAAACGCTTCTTTGATCGCAGTCTTAGTAATCTCGTTAAACGTAACGCGACTGAAACGATCTTCTTCACCGCCAATCACTTCACGCAAATGCCATGCGATCGCCTCTCCCTCTCTATCCAAATCGGTTGCGAGATAGATGTGGTCGGCGCTCTTGGCTAATTTCTTTAATTCATCAACAACTTTCTCTTTGCCAGGCAAGACTTGATACTTGGCAGACCAGTCCTTTTCAGGATCTACGCCCATTTTTTCAATCAGCTGTTTGTGAGCCTTTTCCTTTTTATATGCGGCCTTAGCTTCCGGAGCCATCTTCCGGGTCTTAGCTGCTTCAGCGGCTCTTGCTTTGGTGTCCACTGGTTTCTTTGAACCAGCCCCCGTTGGCAAATCACGAATGTGACCCACGCTCGACTTAACAACAAAGTCGTTTCCTAGATATTTATTGATGGTCTTTGCCTTTGCAGGGGACTCCACAATTACCAAAGATTTTGCCATACGTTCCTTACTCATCACCAAAAAAAATGTCAGCGCTGATGCATCTGTAGAATTATTATTGTCCGAATATATAGGGGTAATTCTTCACAGGGTCAAGAAAAGTTTAGAAATATCAAAGACAAAAAAGCCGAGGAGAACCTCGGCTTTTCTGCAAATCAGGGCCTAAATTATAGGCGCTCCCATACGGTAGCAACACCCTGACCCATACCGATACACATAGTAGAAACACCTAGTGCACCGCCCTTCTGATTCATGATATGAAGAAGGGTAGTAGAGATACGAGCACCTGAACAGCCTAGTGGGTGACCAAGAGCGATCGCACCACCGTTCAAGTTAATCTTCTCTTCTGCAACGTCTTGCAACTTAAGGTCTTTAACACATGGTAGAGACTGAGCTGCGAATGCTTCGTTAAGCTCCCAGAAGTCAATATCAGTAGTTTGTAGACCAGCACGCTTAAGTGCTTTCTTAGTTGCAGGAACAGGACCGTAACCCATGATCGCAGCGTCACAGCCAGCAACAGCCATAGACTTAACGCGCGCCATTGGCTCAAGACCAAGTTCTTTAGCACGAGCGTAAGACATCATCAACATTGCTGACGCACCGTCAGAAAGCTGAGATGAAGTACCTGCCGTTACAGTACCACCTTTAGGGTTAAATACTGGACGAAGCTTGCCTAGGCTTTCTGCTGTAGTCTCAGGACGGATAGTTTCGTCTTCAGTTACTAGAACTTTGAAACCATTCGCATCGTGACCTTCGATAGGTACGATTTCGTTAGCGAAACGACCTTCAACGGTTGCTTCGTGAGCAAGACGATGAGAACGAGCACCGAACGCATCCTGAGCTTCACGAGTAATACCGTGCATTTTACCTAGCATTTCTGCAGTAAGACCCATCATGTTAGATGCTTTTGCAGAATACTTAGATGCTTCTGGGTTGTGGTCGAAACCGTGTTGCATGTCAACGTGACCCATGTGCTCAACACCACCAACAACGAATACGTCACCGTTACCAGTCATGATTGCTTGAGCAGCAGTATGGATTGCAGACATTGCAGAACCACATAGACGGTTAACCGTCAAAGCACCTGCTTCTTTAGGCACAGAAGTCATCAAAGAAATTTGACGAGCAACGTTAAAACCTTGTTCTTTAGTTTGGTTAACACAGCCCCAGATTACGTCTTCAACGTCTGCAGGGTTAGCGTTAGGGTTACGCTCAAAAAGAGCGTTGATTAGTGCAGCAGACAGAGTCTCGGCACGAACGTTACGGAAAGCACCGCCCTTAGAGCGACCCATTGGCGTACGTACGCAGTCGACTACTACTACATCATTAGGATTGTAACCCATTGATTTTCTCCTATTGGTATCCTGGTCGTCTATTAGCCGAAGTATTTCTCGCCTTTCTTAGCCATTTCACGCATCTTTTCAGTTGGGTGATATAGTTTGCCAAGATCAGCGTACTTGTCAGCAATTTCACAGAATTTGTCTAGACCCATTGAGTCGATGTAACGCAATGCGCCGCCACGGAATGGAGGGAAACCAATACCGAAGATAAGACCCATATCTGCTTCAGCAGGATCTTCAACAATACCTTCTTCTAGACAACGTACAGTTTCGATACACATCGGAACCATTACGCGTTCGATGATTTCTTCATCAGAGAAATCTTTCGCTTCGCCTACAACGTCTTTGATAAGCTCATAAACAGACTCATCAGCAGTCTTCTTAGGCTTACCTTTACGATCTAGTTCGTAAGCGTAGAAACCTTTGTCGTTCTTCTGACCATAACGATCGTTTTCGAACAACACTTGCATAGCAGACTTGTAGTCAGCCTTCATACGGTCAGGGAAGCCTTCCGCCATAACTTCGTTAGCGTGAACAGCAGTGTCCATACCAACAACGTCAAGTAGGTAAGCTGGACCCATAGGCCAACCGAATTTTTCCATAACTTTGTCAACTTTCTGGAAGTCTGCGCCATCGCGCAATAGACCAGCGAAGCCACCGAAGTATGGGAACAATACGCGGTTAACTAGGAAACCTGGGCAGTCGTTAACAACAACTGGAGTTTTGCCCATCGCTTGAGCGTAAGCAACAACTTTAGCAACTGCTTCGTCAGACGTCTTCTTACCACGGATGATCTCTACTAGAGGCATCATGTGTACAGGATTGAAGAAGTGCATGCCCAAGAAGTTTTCAGGACGCTTAAGATCAGCAGCCAACAAATCGATAGAGATAGTTGACGTGTTAGAAGTGATGATAGTGTCTTCAGATACTAGACCTTCAACTTCTGCCAATACTGCTTTCTTAACTTTAGGGTTCTCAACAACCGCTTCAACGATAACGTCAACGTCACCGAACTCAGAGTAAGTTAGAGCCGGGATAATGTTGTTAAGTACTTTACCTGCGTCAGCAGCCTTCATGCGGCCTTTATCAACGCGCTTAGCAAGCAATTTGTTTGCTTCAGAAAGACCCAAATCGATACCGGCTTGGTTGATGTCTTTCATGATGATAGGCGTGCCTTTAAGCGCTGATTGGTAAGCGATACCGCCACCCATGATACCAGCACCAAGTACCGCAGCCTTCTTAACAGGCTCAGTCTTAGGCATTTCTTTCGCTTTCTTCTTCAACAACTGATCGTTCAAGAACAAACCGATTAGAGATTCAGCAATGCTGGTTTTCGCCATTTTAGCGAAACCTTTTGCTTCAACTTCTAGAGCCTTGTCGCGAGTCATACCAGCGTGCTTCTGCATCGCTTTGATCGCTTCGATAGGCGCAGGGTATTGACCCTTAGTTTGACCGGCAATGAAACCTTTAGCAGTTTCAAATACCATCATGCTTTCCATTGGGTTTAGAAGCAATTTGCCAGTCTTCTCAGCACGACGTGCTTGATAGTCCAACTCGCCTTCTGCAGCGCGCTTTACTAGATCAACAGCAGCATCCAATAGTTTCTCTGGAGCTACAACTGCGTCAACTGCACCTTCTTTCAATGCAACTGGAGCTTTTTTCTCTTTAGTTGCACAGATCCACTCGATTGCGTTATCCGCACCGATAATACGTGGAAGACGAACAGTACCACCCCAACCTGGGTAGATACCTAGTTTAACTTCAGGCAAACCAACTTTTGCCTTCTCAGACATAACGCGATAATCACACGTCAGACAGACTTCAAAGCCACCACCAAGAGCGATGCCGTTAATTGCAGCAACCGTTGGGAAAGGTAGATCTTCAACAGAAGAGAAAATCTTATTAACTTGGATGTTCGCTGCTACCAATTCTTCTTCTGGTAGTTTGAAAGTGTCAGTAAACTCGGTGATATCTGCACCAACGATAAAGACATCTTTTGAACTTGTCAGAACAAGACCTTTAACGCCGTTCTGACCTTGGATTGCTTCTACCGCAGCTTTCAAATCTTCAATAGTTTGACGGTTGAATTTGTTAACCGACTCACCTTCAAGATCGAAGTTTAGCTGCAAAATGCCGCCTTCGATTTCTTTAACCGTGATGGCTTTACCTTCGTAAATCATCAACTGATCTCCACGCTATGTTTTAGCTATTTTTGGTCGAAACTGGAAAACTAAACTTTTGAAAAGCTTATAATTTCCAGCATTCCTCTTTGCTGACCTAAGCACACTACACTTGGCAATATGCCAAATCAGCTCCCTTACCAGGGTGTAATCAAGAACCTAAAAACCGTTCAAATGTTAAACAATTCATACGCTCGTTTGATTCTTAGTGCGCACACCATGAGTAAAAATGGAAGGAATGTCAATCCTTTCTTTCGATCCGGCAAATGTCGAAAATCGACAAAAAACAGCGAAACCTTAGGTTTTTATTGACATATCAACCATTTACTTTGGTGAAACATATTTCCCTTTGGCCCCCTTGTAATGGGGTTTAAATCCCGAAAGACAACTGATGTATCGGATGGGTCGCTTAGGCAAAGTGCACATCAGCATAGTAGACTGTTGATAATTCATCCACGCATAGTCAAACCATTTATCTGAGGAGAACTTTTATTTTCCGAAAGATTGATATACAACAAGCAGCCCCCATATTCAGCCTTTAAGATTTTTAAAAAGAACGCGGTAATGATATCCCCCAAACGTATTGTGCAAACCTTGCTGGATCATTGGCCTACCATTCAGGCTCTGATTGTCAGAAATGAAAATGGAAGCTTTACCTTCCAGAATTTGCAGTCTCTGATTCAGCACCACAACCCGGCGTACACCTCTGAACAGAGTTTCAAGGAAGCACAGAGACTACTATCTAACGAACTGGTTATTCCGTTAGCAAAATCCAGTGAGCTGGAACTCAATCTTCCGATTTTAGAGTTCGGTCAATTCCTGCTGGATGAGCATTCGTTAGGATTAGCCGAGGAAGTATCCGTCCTTATCGATGATATGGATCGACTCACTCAACGAGTTCAGTCTGCCGCTGCAGATCGCGATGCTTATGAAGTAAAACGAAACCTGTATAAATTGGATGACCGAATTCGCAAGGTCATCAAGCACTTCCAGCACAACGAAGTTGCCATCGCCAACTTGGTTGAAGAAGCCAAATCCCAGAAATCTTCGATTCCACTGGAAAAACGTTACGCCTCAGTTCTGGAAGCCTTTGATCAATACATCGAACCCATGCTCGATATGCTCGATATTTTCGGCAAGTTTCGACTTACCAGTGATCGTATTGAAGACTTGTTGTCCAACCTGATCGAAGCCGCTGACACCACCGGCCAAATGAAGCGAGAGCAACAAAACTTCATCAACCTTCGAAGCCGTGTATTAGAAGTCTTTCAGCTAGGTCAGCAAAGCTTACGTCGTTCCACCGACCTATTGATGCCACTGAGAGATGAACTGCGGAAAAACACCGAAGTTACCCGTGCTGTTTCTAAAGTTCTGGCGAACATCCGTAAGCTGGGATTAAATCACCACGTTCACAATGTAATGCCTGTCATTGCTACCGAAACGGCTCGTCATAACCTAGGTTTGCATCGACACATTGTCAGCTATCTGGCAGACGTCATTGAAACCAAAGAAGATGAGATTTACTTGCCGGATGATGACCAACTGACACCATACGAGCCCATTGATGTCCCTGACTTCCACGAAGTATTGGCCACAACACCCACTAAGCAAACCGACGATTACCTGGCTTGGCTGAAAGAAACCTACCAGGATATCCCGTCTGATGAGCTGCTCTACTTATACCTTCAGCTAATCGAGAACAATCAGATTGAATTGGCCGAACACAGAGAGCGACGGGAATATTTAGTAAATAAGACACGATTGATCGCCCACACCCTGGGTGGCCGTAAGCTAACAGAGACGCCAGAAACCACATCGGCGGACAATCACTAATTTTTTGAATGGAAATTCTCTGGTCTCAGCACCAGCGTTTAGACTCATTATGAATAACGAAGACACTAACTTTTCGACCCTAGACACCTCTACTTTTGGAGCTCAATCATCAAACCAATTGCCATCTAACAAATCGCCATCTGACCAATCGACATCAGCACACCGATCCGGCATTGGCATGAGCAGTTCTAGTTACACCCAAAGTAACCCAATGACAGGCACAAACATCATCGATCTAAGCCAACTGACATCACTGACAACCATCTATCAAAAGCTGATGTCAGGTTTTCACATTACTGAAAACGACCTGATCTTATGGCAATCTCTGGATCAGCACCTGAGTTCATACCAAGCATTATTCAGCGGCTTAGGTTACAACCTTATAAAGGATGCCAGAGGCTACTTCTACTTTTCGACGCCAGACACCTCAGTCACCATGACCAAAACGTCACGTCGAATTGCACTCTTCCTTTATACCCTCATCGAGTTTTGGGCAGACAAAGGTTATGACCCGGTAGCAGCACTCTTTGAACAAACACTGAGTCGCGATACCTTTGAAAAGTTGTTCCATCAGAATGCCTCAATATACGAACAGATTGACATCACCAGCCCGTCAGACATCCGTAACGAAGTCATCAAACGTATGGTGCGTTTAGGCTTCGCAAAAGAAATCGGTAAAGAATATAAGTTACTGGCTCCCTGCTACCGCTACATTGATGCCGTCATGGAGTTGTCAGATAAATTCTCAATGTCAGATTCACCCTTAGATGATGAAGATGAACAAGCCACGTTAGTCCCTGAGGAGAATCAATAATGCCACACACCAATACTCAGTACGGCCTAACTAAACTGGCATTACTTAACACTGCGGGCTATTCAAAGTGCGTTATCCCATTGGACAAACCGGTTTCAATCTGCGCACCCAATAACACGGGTAAATCGTCCGTTATTAATGCGCTGCAATTCCCACTGATTAACGATCTGAGATTGACCGAGTGGGATGGTCACTCCATTGAAGAAACACGAAAGTTTTACTTTTCGTCTGACCGTTCTTTCATCTTATTAGAAGCAAACCTTCCCGAAGGAAAGGTAGTCATTGGCGTTGCAGGCTTAGGTCCTGTGGCAGGCTATGAACACCAGTTTTTTACTTATCAGGGCGAACTGAATCTTGATGATTATTATGAAGACCGAAAACTACTGAAATACAGTAAAGTCTTTATTGATCTGAACAATCGAGGCGCGAACCCGGTTGAACTCAAGCCGAATGAATTGAATGCGCTATTGACTGGTGGTCCGACCAAGTTCGACAGCCGAGTTAATCTAAGAATGGTGCCTCTAGCCAACAACAGTGATGCACCTATTTATAAAGAAATTTTCCGTAAGATTCTGAATCTCCACAACCTGTCAGCACAAGACGTTAAACGCTTCATCCTTAAAGTCTTTGATCGTGCCATCAGTGCCGGTGCCATCGACTTTTATGAAGTCTGGCAATCGTCCTTTGAGCAGGTGAACAGAGCTCGTAAACAGCTAGAGCTATTAGAATCTCAACAAGATGCCGTTGAATCTCTGGAACAACTCCGCCAAAAACGCGGAGAACTGAAAGGCAAACTTAGTCATCTTCAGCCCAAACTGGATATTGCCCTGACCGAATGGGATGACTACATTCAAAGCAACCGTGACGAACTGAGTGAAGAACTGGAAAGCATCGTCTTCCAACAGTCCGGCTTGGCCGAACAAAACCAGCTCTACACCAACCAGCTGAATCAGGTTGCGATTGATCTCGCTGACATTGAACGTTGGTTGGCTGACTACGCCCGTTTGGATCAAGAGTTTGCGCTCACCAACCTGGACACACTTACTAACCGGTTAACTGAGAGTCGAGCGGAATATGAAAGCCTGTCGCACGGTATTCAGGGTATCAAAGGTCAGAACTTGTCGACCATTGTCTCCCGCCGTCGCGAAGTTGACCGCCAATTAAGGACACTTGAGCGCCAACTTAAGAATATTGAATACAACTTGTATTCCCGTATCCGCGAAGACCTGTCATTTAATGAAGTCGACCTCATTGCACGCTTGTTTAACCAGGATGTACTAAACCTGGCAACCACCAAGCAAGGGGATGTACAAATTGAAGATGAAGCCGCCTTTAGCGCCTTTATTGAGCAAATTGCAGACAACATCAAAGGCACCACTCTAGAACTACCTGGCGCAACGATGGATCTGAGCGACCTAAGTGCGCCGGACATGAGCACAACCGAAGATAAAGTTGCGTTAGCAGAACAAATCGAAGCGCTTAAATTATCTCTTGAAGAGCTAGAGACCCAGGAAGAAATTGCCAAAGATCTTGAGAGCAAACTGACTGAACGAGAAGTGCTATACGAAGAATTGAAAAAAGCCGAGAAAGATCTTGAACAATTCAAGCTCTACTGCGCCTTGTCAGATCAATACGATGAAAAACTTTCTCTGAAAGAACAGCTCATAGAAGAGAAAGCCATCATCGAAATCAAACAACAAGACATCACAGCCAAGTCCAGCCAATTGGCAGACCAACGCAGCCAGATCAAAGTGAAACGTGACCAACTGGAGCGTCAACATCAACGCATGGCGGAATCAGCCAAGCGACGCATGGATGACCGTCTGGAACTTCGCCAAGGTTATGTGGTTCCCTATCCGATAGAGATTAAGATCGATATGGACTCGTTGAGCGATCAGCTGGATCAATTTAATGAAGAATGTCGTGATCTCAACCTGACCAACCTGAATATCGAAAACAGTTACAAGATGGTATTCAACTCCGGGGTGACCAAATTTGATATTGAAGAAGATGAAGACACGCGCCTTGAGAAACTGATTTCGGCCTTCCATAACCTGGATAACGAGCGCGAAGCCATCGAGCGCCAGTCCCGAGTAGCTTTAACGGAAGTGGCTTCTACCATTAAAGGCTTACGCCAAGACTTGGATCGCTTGAAAAATGAAATGAACAGCTTTAACCGAAAAGTTGGCAAAAACCACATTTCAAACCTCAAGGATTTCAGAATCGATGTCATTGAACGCGGCCACATCGTAGACGCCATCGATACCATTCTGGCGACCTCTGAATCCTACGAACAAGGTGATACCTTATCTGTCTTTGATATGGCGTTTTCAAACTCCAGCCTGTCAAATCAGCAACTGGAAGATGCCAAAGATTACTTGATTCGGGCCGGTTCAGAAAAAGGCGGATTAACGTTGTCCGACCTATTCGATGTTCGCTTTAAAGTGGTGAACCGAAACGACGAGACTGAATATTTTGATCGTATTGATTCAGCCGGTTCGAACGGAACACGAATCACTATCAAGCTACTGTGCGGCATGCTCTTTATTCGTCAGCTACTCACCGAAAAAGAACAAGGTCGATATCAGATCCCTATCTATATCGATGAAGCCGCCGATATCGATCCGGAAAACCAAAAATCGATTATTGAGATGGCGGTTAGCTTTGGCTTCAATCCGGTATTTGCCAGCGTAAAACCACAAACATCATGTAATTATATTGTTCCGATTCGAACAACCAGAGATGGAAAACTCAATTTGGTGGATCAAAAAGACTGGATTGAGTGCCTTCATGAAGAAGACAAAGCTCTGGCATCTGAAGACAGGAGAGCGGAAGCCGAAGCTGAGGTTTAACCCAACCGTCTCATCCATACAAAGCAAGGGGCCAGCAGGCCCCTTGTTCGTTTTCATCCCAATCAAGGTTCAAACGCTAAAAGACTCCATAAGCGGCTTCTTCCTGGGCATCAAGAGTCGCAACAACCACTTTGTTTCGCCCACCCTGCTTCGCCTCATGCAGTGCAGACTCTGCCATATTTAAAAGCTCTTCTACCGTGGAAATCATGCCCGTTTCAAAAAGCGACAAGCCGATACTGACGGTGTAATAAATGGAGTGACCATTGTATTCCACCGGTTTACTCAAGATTCTCTTGCGTACCCGCTCTAATATGTAATAAGCCTTGGTAGCATCCATCTCCGGCATTAACAAACAGAACTCTTCGCCACCAAACCGCGAAACAAAATCACTCTGGCGCAACATCCCTTCCAAAGACATCACCAGATGCTTCAATACTGCATCCCCCGCCGTATTACTGTATTCATCATTGATTTGCTTGAAATGGTCAACATCAAGTAATACCAAGGCAAAACACCCGGCTTTCCGTGTAGTTCGGGACAGCTCTGCAATCGCCAACTCCTGCAACGCCCGACGATTGTAGGCACCCGTCAATGCATCTCTCGATGTGAGCTCTTTATGCTGCTGCTGATAACGATCAATCGCAATTAATGCATGTTCATGCTGATCTTGTTCATAAACCAAAGCCAATTGAAACTCGATCAGCTGGTGAAAATGATCAAAGATTGCCATCTCTTCATCAAAACTACGGGACTGGGTATCCATTAAGCTCAAGGTGCCATAGATTTGACCATCCGGCCAATGCAAAGGCACCCCAAGATAGCATTTCATTTCATGGTAGAGTTCCGGTTCATCCAAGGACTCAATAACTAACTTTCTATTGGTATCCACAACCTGCCGGCACAAGCCATCTTTATTAAACGGCAGACGTTCTTTTAGAAGAAAAGGATTGTCATTAGACTGATTTAAGACTTTAACAGTGCAGGTCTTGGAAGAAACACTGGTTATCATGCACGCAGAAACCTGCATTAACTGCGCTATAAGATTTAAAGTCCCCTGCCATGAATCTATAATTTCTGTGGGTATCCTTAAAAAGTTCACAACGTACCTCTGGTCTCAATCGCTTAATCCCTCGGTCAATTATTAATTCCTATCTTAAATCTAGTATGAACATTCAACTTAGGACGTATAAATTGGAGGAAACACTCTGCCGTATCAGACAACAATGCGTTCCTGTATAGAGATATTAAATCGCCCTTAGCCACACCAACACTGCCCCTGGAGCAATGCCGTCATGACCGGAAAAATTCATCACCTCAACTGCGGCACCCTAAATCCATTCAGCTCACGTTTTTTATTTCCGACCGACGGCATCAAAGAAACCCGATTTCTGGTCAACCACTGTTTATTGGTGGAAACCGGAAAGGGATTAGTATTAATCGATACTGGTATTGGCCGACAAGACATTGAGCGCACCGATGTTACGCTGGGCAAGACGCGTCCTATGGTCGTTCAACCGGCTTTATTGACCATCGAATGTGCCATTAATCACGTTGAACGACTCGGATACACCCGTGATGATGTACGCCACATTGCACTTACCCACATGGATTTCTTACAGACGGGTGGTTTATCAGACTTCCCCAATGCCACCATTCATGTCATGCGTCGGGAATTTGAAGCAGCCTGCGACCCACAAACCCTGCTAGAACGGTGGCGCTATCTTCCGACACACTGGCAGCACAGCGCAAAATGGAAGCTTCATTCATTTACAGGTGGTCTTTGGAAAGGCTTTGAGTTCTCACCCTTATTCCCTGAGAACGACGATATTTTACTGGTCAATCTGCCAGGGCACAGCCGAGGCCATGCTGGCGTTGCGATTAGAAAAGGAAGCGACTGGTTACTCCACTGCGGAGATGCGGTGTTAAGTGCAACTCAAATCAAAACACCAAA
Source organism: Litoribrevibacter albus (assembly GCF_030159995.1). Classification (NCBI taxonomy): domain Bacteria; kingdom Pseudomonadati; phylum Pseudomonadota; class Gammaproteobacteria; order Oceanospirillales; family Oceanospirillaceae; genus Litoribrevibacter; species Litoribrevibacter albus. The sequence goes on from NZ_BSNM01000011.1 coordinate 129,787, forward strand.
CGATTATTCATTTAACACGCTATTAAGTGCGTCCATCGACTGCTGTCGAGCCGATCGTCTACACAGTTTAAAAAGGCTCAGAGAGCTAGCTCAGCAAAAAGACGAGAAAATAGAGTTCACCTGCAGCCTCGACCCAGACAGTTTCTACCAAATGCGGTTTAATCAGACACCTGATATGCCCGAAGTTGATCAATCACAGCTGTCATTTCCTCTGCAGGCGGAACTTCAAACTGAAGGGGCTGCTTAGTTACAGGATGCGTCATTTCCAGACCTGTGGCCGCCAACAGCAGACGATGACATGAAAACTCGTCTCTAAAACGTCGATTATGACTGCCCTGACCGTAACGCGTATCCCCAATAATAGGGTGCGCAATATGGTCCATATGTTTTCTGATTTGATGTCGGCGACCTGTTTTAGGATACACTTCAACTAAAGAATATCGCGTCGTCTGAAACTTTCCGGAAGGCCAAGGCAGCTCATAGTGTTCTAGCGTTTTATACTCAGACACTGCGTCTTTTGCCTCATGCGTCACGCCTTGGCGCAACAAACGACGATCATCCACAGGATCACTCAACGGATGGTCAATCACTCCTTCCCCAGTAAACCCCCTTACCACACACTGATACTGCTTACGTGTTTCACAGCGTTCAAACTGACCAGAAATTTCAGCTAAAACCTGTTCACTCAAAGCAAAGACTAAAATTCCCGATGTAGGGCGATCGAGACGATGAACCGGATACACTCTCTGACCGATCTGATTTCGTAAAATCTGCAAAGCAAACTCCTTCACGCCTTGCGCCATCTTGGATCTATGGACTAACAGGCCTGAAGGTTTATCGATAACAACAATGTCATCATCTTGATAAATAATGGATAAGTGCGTCATAAAGTGTGACAACTTCCTCTAATTTCAACGTACACAGATAAACTCAACTGCAATTAATACAGAAATTTTTTCCAAAACATGGTATTAATAGCCGATCTATATTCAGCTGCTTATAACAATTCCGGAGATAGCTTAAATGTGGGAACAAATATGGCAACAAGGTTTATTAGGAAGTAACTTCTGGCACTTCCTTGCTGCGTTGCTAATCATGACACACTTAACCATTTTAAGTGTAACCATCTACTTACACCGATTTTCTGCTCACCGCTCATTAGAGCTTCACCCTGCAGTACAACATTTTTTCCGATTCTGGGTCTGGCTGACTACCGCTCAAAGCACAAAAGAGTGGACAGCAATCCATCGTAAGCATCACGCCAAATGTGAAACAGAAGAAGACCCTCATAGCCCGGTAGTAAAAGGCTTAAAAACCGTTTTACTTCGTGGAGCGGAACTATACAAGGAAGCCGCCACCGAAGAAACGTTAAAAAAATACGGCAACGGTACTCCAGACGATTGGTTAGAGCGCAATCTCTATACGCCTCATAAGATGAAAGGTGTCTTTCTTATGCTGGCAATCGATCTACTGGCATTTGGCCCAATCGGAATCACGCTTTGGGCAATTCAGATGTTGTGGATGCCTGTCTTTGCGGCTGGCATCGTCAATGGTCTTGGACACCACTGGGGTTATCGTAATTTTGAAGTCAGTGATGCAGCCACGAATATTTCACCATGGGGTATCATCATCGGTGGTGAAGAACTGCATAACAACCACCATACCTACCCTAACTCTGCAAAACTGTCTGTAAAACCTTGGGAATTTGATATTGGTTGGATGTGGATTCAAATTTTATCTTTCCTGAAACTGGCAAAAGTACGCAAAGTAGCCCCTGTTCCAGTAAAAGACACAAGCAAACAAACTCTGGATCTGGATGCCGCAAAAGCTGCTGTACACAACCGATTCCAGATCATGTCTGCTTACACCAAAACGGTTATTAAGCCTGCCATCAAGGAAGAACGAGCCAAAGCAAGTGAAGAGTTTCAACGCCTGTTCAATCGCGCCAAGAAAGTTTTGTGCCGAGACGAAACTCTTCTTAATGAAAAAGCTATCAAACAACGCGACCAGCTTTTGGAATCTCATGACTTGCTGAACGAAATCTACAAGAAAAAGCAGGAATTAATGGAAATCTGGGCACGTCGTTCAAAAGGTGGAGAAGAATTGCTATCCGCCTTAAAACAATGGTGTCACGAAGCTGAACAGTCTGGCATTGAACGTCTTCAAGAGTTTGCAGAACAACTAAAACTGTATACTTTAAAGATGGCATAGCACTGCCCTATCTTACTGGCCCTGATAAACATCAGGGCCAGCATTTCCCCTCTCTCCTCACTTCCGGTCTGTTAAACCTTCGCTCTTTTGATACACTACCTCCCTTCTTTAAATCAGAGCGTTTATCTATGTCACCAAACCAACACGCACAGGATCTTCATAACAAGATTACCAAGGGTTTTAAGATCTACGGTGGACTTCTTTGGGCAATTTTCCTGATTGGCACGATTTTGATTCCGTCTTTAAATGGTATGGACGATGACCATGTTAAAAAGCTGGCCAGCCGCTCTTTTGTGATTCTTCTGGTCGCGTATTACTTACCTTATTTCCTGACCTGGAAGCTCTTTGAGCGTAAATATGGCCGAATTACAGATACGGCTCACAAAGATTAACGAAACTTCTGTCGTACGGTAGTACAAAAAACACACATCTCAATGATAGTATGAAGGTTTTAGCCGCTAAGGACAGGAAGTACCTCAATGGACGTTGAACACCACCAGGAAGACACCCCGGAATACAAGCGAGTTTCTTTACTCTATTCCAACTCAATAAAGTCTGTTCCTGCCACTATTTTAAACAGCAGCATCCTTCTGGTTCTGTTTTGGACAAAAGTTCCCTGGTTAACCATACTGGTGTGGTACAGCCTTATACTCACTGTGTCCATTTTCCGGCTACAACAAGTTCGTAAAGAAATCAAAAACAAGAACTACCTCAAGCAACCCGCCAATAAAGCCCTCAATAAGTTTATTCTTGGGTCATCCTTCACCGGAGCCATTTGGGGAGCCAGCTTTGTGCTTTTCAATCTGTATACAGATGAAGCCTACAGCCTTCTGATGATTTGGATTGTATCGGCAACGGCTATGGGGGGAAGTATGAGCTTAGCCCCTTCTCAACGCGCTCAGAACATCTTTGTCTGCTTGATTTTCATACCTGCCATCATCATGAATATTCTGTCTGGCAATGAATTCAACATCACCATGGGTACACTGTGCATTCTCTTCTTAATTGTCATGATTATGCTGGGCAACACCTTTTCTACCTGGGTCAATGAATCGCTTAAACTTCAGTATCAAAATCAGGGACTGCTTAAATCTCTTCAACAAAAGAATGAAAGCCTGGAGACAACGAATTCTGAACTGATCAAGACGAAAGAATTTCTTACAGAACAGACCATGAGTGACCCGTTAACCGGTATTGCAAACCGTCGCAGCTTTGACCACACCCTGATCAAAGAGTGGAACCGCTGCCTACGGCGCCAATACCCTCTCTCGTGTATTTTGATCGATATTGACTACTTCAAGCGTTATAACGACCACTATGGTCATCAGCAAGGAGATCAACTGCTTCGCCAAGTGGCCAACCTTATCTCCAGCCAAGCCACCCGAGCTGACGATCTTGTAGCCCGTTACGGCGGAGAAGAGTTTATTGTGATCCTCAGTAATGCCTCTCATGACGATGCAGTAATGCTTGCAGAACGCACACGAAAAGCGATTCTGGACGCAAACATGGAACACACAGACAGTCAGGTAGCAGATATCATCACAATCAGTGCAGGTGTAGCAACAATCACCCCCACCAACCTCCAAGACTGTTATGAAATAGTTCATAAAGCCGATGAAAAACTATATGAAGCGAAGAATAACGGTCGAAACCAGGTCTGCTAATCCGTCAGTGAATCCCGTTCTCACAGTTAAAAGTCAAACACCAAAATTTAAGCATTAAAAAAGGGAACCCGAGGGCTCCCTTTTTTAATGCTAATTCAGAGACTAAATAATCTGACCATCGACGTATTCGATCTTCTTATTCAGGCTGTCATAGTTTTCAGCCAAAATATTCACATGTCCAACCTTACGCTTGTCTTTAATCTCTTTGCCATACCAATGCAGGTGAACATCAGATTCTGTCATAACAGAACGATTAACATCATGCCCAACCAGGTTATACATAGCACTGACAGAACGGTTGGTCGTGTCACCTAATGGCAAACCACAAATTGCACGAATGTGGTTTTCAAATTGACCAGTAATACTGCCTTCCATTGACCAGTGTCCGGAGTTATGTACGCGAGGCGCAAACTCGTTGACTACCAAGCCTTCATCAGTTTCAAAAAACTCGATAGAAAGCACACCCACATAATCCAGTTTCTCAAGCAACTTACGCGCATAGCTTTGAAGGTTTGCTAATTTCTCATCCGACAAGTTAGCTGCAGGAGCCACACTTAGATGAAGAATACCGTCTCTGTGTTCATTCTCTGCCGGAGAATAAAACACGCAGTTACCCGCCTGATCACGCACACTAATGATCGACAGTTCGCGAGTAAAGTTAACAAAAGCTTCTGCAATGTATTCGCTTACACCTGCGTAAGTGGTATGTTCGCAAGCTTCACCATCTTCCGGGAACAATTTATCCGCCAATTCAGCCAGCTCTGCCTCTGAAGTAACGCGATACTGACCCTTGCCGTCATAGCCCAAGGTGGTTGTTTTCAGGATAAAGGGAATGCCAACTTCTTGGCCTGCATTCAATAAAGAAGCACGATCATCCACTTTACTGAACTTGGTAACAGGCACACCCAGATCAACAAACAACTGCTTTTCGCGCAGCCTGTGCTGACTGTAATACAACGCGTCTTTACCTGGGTATAAAGGCTTGTGCTGTGAAATATACTCAGCTAGTTCTAAAGGTACGTTTTCGAACTCGTAGGTAAATACATCATATTCATCTACAAATTTCTTCAATTCTTCAGTCACTTCGAAAGGCGAATTATGTAACTTAGCAACTTGGCCACCACACGCATCTTTTGCGGGATCGAACAAGCCAAATTCAATACCCAAAGGATATCCAGCTATTGCCATCATGCGTCCAAGCTGACCACCACCGAGTACTCCAACCTTCATTCTGTATACCTCAATTGAAACTTACGCTTAACAACAGAAATGGACAGTGACTGTTATCTACAGCCACTCCACAGACTCTTGTTACTTACTGATTTCTTGGATCAGCATCAGCCAGAACTTTATCTGTCTGCGCCTGACGGAACTCAGCTACTGCCTGACGAATTTCATCGTTTTCGAATTGCAACATCTGTGCGGCCAAAATAGCAGCGTTAGTTGCACCGGCGCGGCCGATAGCAAGGGTACCTACTGGAACACCCGCTGGCATTTGAACGATCGATAACAACGAATCTTGTCCGCTTAATGCCTTAGATTGAACAGGCACACCTAAAACAGGTAAGTTGGTTTTTGATGCGGCCATACCAGGAAGATGAGCAGCTCCGCCCGCTCCTGCGATAATCACACGTAAACCACGCTCTTCTGCTGTTGCAGCATAGGTCATCAACTTATCCGGGGTTCTGTGAGCCGAAACCACTTCAACTTCGTAAGGAACCTTAAGCTGTTCAAGCATAGATACAGTGTGCTCCATGGTGCTCCAATCAGATTTAGAGCCCATAATCACGCCAACAAGAGGTGTCATAATGTTTCCCTCATTTCCTGTGTATTCATGACCAGTACCTCATTGAGAGCCCGCCTCAAATGAGTACTTCAAAAAAGAAGCCGGGCATTATAGTGAACCCAAAACGTGATGTCGCCCATTTCACATAAAAAAGCGCAAGTTTTGACCAATAATCGCAAAGAAAGCGACTACCGCCCCCCAAAAGGCTAAATACCTGACTACAAAGTCAAATTATTATTCAGAATCATTGCGTTAGCTCAAAAAACTATCATATTCATTGCCTATAATTCGAACACTTAAGGATGCACTGCTAACGTAAATGAGAATCAGGCCATGAACCGAACATATAAGCTTATTGCTGAACAAGGTTTACCGAAATTCTTTCTTGATGGAGCACAAAAATACCCCTTCGATGCGGAAAAAATATTCCAGGATTTTTACATGCTGGGAAAAGAAACGCGTGAATTCAAAGGCAGAGATGCCTCTGATTTAACCAACAAAGCTCTGGCAATTATTTCATCTCACAAACAACAAGACGCCGTTGGACGCTCCGACGTGCACAACATCATTACCGACCTGCTTTATATGTGTGGCTATGCCAAAGCCGCTATTTTCGTCAAACAGCGGCAACAGCTTCAATCTTGAATAATTAACAGGCATCCATCAACGAGGATTGTTTCAATGCCTCAGACCAGTCAGCGCTAAGCTCAATCGCCGCCGTTGGGTGGACTAAGGTATTGCAACTGACCACGCGCTGAGCCCCCGCATGCTCAAGAAGTTCTACGCATTCGTCTGAAAATAAAGGGTGAACGCCAATGCAAACAGGGGGCTGCCAACCACATTTAATCAGGTTGGTAACGGCTTCCGCCATTGTTCGACCAGTGGAAATGATGTCATCCACCAACACCGGGGTGTATTCCATAAGGTCATCACGTAACGGCAAACTGACTGACACCTCTCGATCGCCAGAACGTTCTTTCAATAGCACTTCAAAAGGACACCCAACTAACGACGCAACCTCTTCAACCCACTGCTGACTTTCGATATCTGGCCCAATAATAACAGGGTTTTCGACAGACGCTTTAATCCAACGGGCAATCGCTGGTGCAGCAGGAACGATCTGGGTCGGGATCGTGTAGATCTCTGACAATGCATTGTATCTGTGAAGGTGAGGGTCGGTTGTCATCATCCAATCAAAAGCATCACTGATCATTCTGGCAAAATGGCGTGAAGTAACACACTCTCCCGGTTTAAATCGAATGTCCTGTCGCATGTATGGTAAATAAGGGATCAACAAACCGACGCTTTTGGCACCTAACTCTTTCAGGTTATTCGCCATGAAAATCCAGGATAAGAACTGGCTATCGGGCTGCACTCCATTCGCTAATACAATGCATTCTTTGTCTGAAACTTCAGTGATTAAATTCTGATAGGTTTCCCCATCAGGGAAGGTTCTCGATTCAAATTCCGCCAGTTCCGCATTTATTCCAGCCAATAATTCGGAAACCACCTTGGCTTCCAGCCCCATATTAATAATTACTCGGCTCACACGGTTTCTCCTGATACCTGGCAACAATCACTATGCTGCGCTAAAAAATCTAATGCGTATTCCATTTCGCCTTTGGCATTGGCATGAATTCGAAATAAGGGTTGGCCCTTCTCCACCCGATCACCCAGCCGTACCAACAACTCCACTCCCGCTACTTTTGAATTCGGAGCGCCGGCTAATCGGGCTAATTGTGCTAAACATCGATTATTAAAATGAGTCACAATTCCTGAACAAGACGCAAGGTGATCTACCTGATGTGAAGATTTCGGGATCTCTTTTAGCCCCCCTTGTGTCTCACAAATCGCAATGAATTTTTGATAAGCTTCACCACTGTCCAAGACCTCTTGCGCCTTCAAGACGCCAGCCCCGGAATCGACCACACCAGCCATTTCCAACATTAAGCCAGCCAAGTACACCGCTCGATCTCTAAGATCGACAGGAGCTGAGGAATGATTTTTCAAAACACTGAGAATATCCCGAGCTTCCAACGCCGGGCCAATCCCCCGTCCCACCGGTTGACTGCCATCTGAACGATGAACCAACACTTCCAAGCCTAACGCTTTGCCCGTTTTCACCAGTTTATCTTCTAACTTTCTGGCTTGCTCAAACGAGCGTACCTTGGCTGTCGGCCCAACAGGAATATCTATCAATACATGCGTTGATCCCGCTGCTACTTTCTTGGAAAGCACCGAAGCCACCAACTGGCCTTCACTGTCGAGATTTAAGGCCCGCTCGATACGAATGATAATGTCATCCGCCGGGCTCAAGCTGACAGATCCGCCCCACGCCAAGCAAGCCCCCTCTTGAGCAACGACCTGCTGCATTTTCTCTTGAGTCAACTCTACATTGGTTAACACTTCCATAGTGTCTGCAGTTCCGGCCGGCGACGTAATAGCTCTGGAAGAGGTTTTAGGCATGATCAAACCACACGCCGCAACAATGGCCACCACAATAGGGGTGGTTCGATTGCCCGGTAGCCCACCCACGCAATGTTTGTCCATCACTAAGGGTTGATCCCAGGAAATACGTTCACCGACATCAATCATAGATCGCGTTAACGCCAACGTTTCCTCATTAGACAAGCGATCTGCGGTACACGCTGAGACAAAAGACGAAAGTTGAATGTCTGAATACTGGCCCGATTGAATGTCCGAAACTATCTCAAGACACGCCGGATAATCGAGTTTTCCACCATATAACTTGCTGCGAACATGAGACATCGAATTAACCGGTTTGGCATGTTTGATCATCACGCGCTCACCACCCTTCAACCCAAGTGCTCGCCATGCTGCCTCTGAAAATGCCGCTTGATCAGACGTTACCAATCCATTGTGGGTGATATTGACCGAAGCAATAATTGATTCAATGCCTGTGTCCACACACACTCGTGAATGAGAAGTAAATCCTTCTGACTGCACTACATGGCAATCGGCATTTAAATAAACGATCCGTTCCTGATGGCTATCTATACCTAATCGAAGAACTTCTAACCCCTTGTTTTTATACATAAACTCAACATATTCAACTTAATTCTAACCACACTATAATAGATTGAATGTCGTAACGGCTAATCCAAATCAATGATTTTTCTTACTCAGGATTGCAAAATCTTATGCAAGGTACTGCTACTCTAAAAGTAGACCAAAGCAAAAACTGATAAACACTAAAAGCAGACGAACCTTAATCCCACATCCTGAGCCAAGAACAAAGCATATGAAACTTCAATTCTTAGGTGCGTGCCAAACCGTGACCGGGTCAAAGACTCTGGTTAGCTATCAGAATAAACGTATTTTGATTGATGCGGGAATGTTTCAAGGGCAGAAAGAGCTACGACTGCAAAACTGGCAACCATTTCCAATTGATCCCGCCAGTATCGATGCCATTCTTCTTACCCATGCCCATATCGACCACAGCGGCTTTTTACCGGCACTAATGAAGCAAGGCTTTCATGGCCCGGTTTATTGTACGTCAGGCACCAAAGCCCTATGCGATGTATTGCTCCCCGATGCTGGTTTTCTTCAGGAAGAAGACGCACGATATGCCAATAAAAAAGGCTTTTCAAAGCACTCTCCGGCTTTGCCATTGTTTACAGAGAAAGAAGCACGAAGATCCTTATCTCTATTTGAGCCACTAGGGTCGGAGACGCAGTTATCGTTAAACCGGGACTGGCGGGCTGAGTTTTTTCCTTCAGGTCATATTCTCGGAGCCTCCAGCATTCGTCTTGAAACCCCCGAAACGTCGGTGTGCTTTTCGGGCGATTTAGGGCGGTATGATGATCTAATGATGTATCCCCCAATATCACCACCCCACAGTGACTATGTGGTGATGGAGTCGACCTACGGAGATGAACAACACCTGAAAGTTAACGCCGATGAGATTCTTGCTAAGATCATTACTGATACCGTGCAACGAGGCGGCATTGTCTTAATCCCATCCTTTGCCGTGGGTAGAGCTCAGCTCTTACTTCACATTATTACCAAGTTGAAAGAAAGCCACCGAATTCCCCAGGTTCCGATTTTCCTGAACAGCCCAATGGCCATCAAAGCCACCGAGATATACAGCCATTTCCATCGACAACATAAGCTCTCAAAAGAAGACTGCGAACGGATTGACCGCAACACCACGTACGTTAAAACCATGGAAGAGTCTATCGAGCTGAACAATCGCACGTACCCATCGGTGATTGTCTCAGCAAGCGGTATGGCAAGCGGTGGACGGGTCCTTCATCATTTAAAAACCATGGCCAAAAACTACCGGAACAGTATTGTATTCAGCGGCTTTCAAGCACCAGGAACCCGTGGAGATGCGATGGTTAACGGAGCCACTCAGATAAAGATGCACGGACAATACATTCCGGTAAAAGCAGAAGTACATCAACTGACTTCGTTGTCAGCCCATGCGGATCAAGCCGGACTACTTAATTGGCTATCAAAGATTCAGCCATCACCCAAAAAGGTCTTCATCAACCACGGAGAGCCTTTAGCGTCGGACATTTTAAAAACACAGATTGAGGAGCGATTCTCTATTCCGGTTGAATGTGTCCAGAGTGGGCAAAAGGTTGTACTTTAACCCGCTCTGATCTCGGTACAAGTTGTGTCGAAATTGAATTAACAATGACGAGATTGAAGTTGTTTAATGAAGGCTTTATCGGTTGAGTTCATATCAGCCAATCTGTGCACGCTTCCGGATTCCACTAGCGCCAACAACTTCTGCTGTGCTAATAAATGATCCGCTTTGGCAGCCATCAGTAAATAACCAAAGATCCTGCCCTCGTCTCCCTGCAAACCGAATGTTTCCTCGCTAATCAATTCAGACATTTGATAAGCCGCCTTAGCATCCCCTTGCTCAGCTGCGTATGACAAATAATCGACCCCTTGTTTTTTATCCCAGGGGCTGACACCTCGAAACAACAGGATGTGTCCATACACGGAAGACGCCAATACATGCCCACGATCCGCACAAAACTGGAACAACCGCATGACGTGCTGATGACGTCGTTCTGATCGTTTCGGGTAAAAGGAATGGAACAACCTGGACGTAAACCAATACACTAAGCTGACCAACCACGACCCGTTAAATTTTTGGGGTTGTGTATGACACGATTCAGATCCGCAGCAACTCATAGTTCGATACTCATACTCGACGAAGAAACATTAATTTTGCGTATAATATCACGACACGCACAGTAAATAGTGACGCAACTCGCCGAACATTCTACACTTCTTGCTCAGCAAATCAGCCTCAGAACCACTTAATGTTGAGGCACTGTTTTAGACTTAACCTAATCACATGTTGGATAACTCACATGGACGTAAATGAAATCGACTACCCTTTCTTAATCGGACACCGGGGCGTTGCAGGCTATGCACCTGAAAACACGTTGGCGTCGTTAGCCTTGGCTTATAAGTTGGGAGTACGATTCATTGAAGTGGACGTCATGTTAACGGCCGACAATCATGCCATTATCTTCCACGATCACACACTGGATCGGACAACATCATTCAAGGGCAAGGTAAGTCAGCACAAATGGCAACAACTCCAGACGCTCGACAGTGGCAGCTGGTTCCATCCTGATTTCTCTGATCAAGGTATTCTTCATCTAAAAGACCTGATCGAATTTGCCAATCAGCATCCGGATTTAAAACTGAACATTGAGCTTAAGCCCAAGTTTTCCAATGCCATTCGAACCACCCGACTGGTCATTCAACAACTGAAACGAGAGTTCAAAAATCCTGAACGCCTAATACTCTCAAGCTTTGACCCTCTGGCATTAAAAACAGCTCAGTTTCTCTGGCCAACATGTTACCGGGCATTGAACATCGAGAACCGATATATGGGTTGGCCATTGGTCGCAATTAACCTGAAATGCAAAGCGATTCATATTGATCATCAAGAAGTTACCTCAGGTTTTATTAACAAATGCCATCAAATGAATATGGCGGTGAGATGTTTCACTGTGAATGATCCGTATCGAGCCAGACAATTAAAAGCAATGCTGGTAGACGGAATATTCACTGATCGACCGGCTGATTTATTCAGTCACATGTTCTAGGTCGTAAGATGACATCATCGACTGACCAGCGAAAGCAGATGGATCTAGGAAAGATAGAACTGAAAAAAATCGTTCACCGCTACCCGGCGAAAAAGCGTTCCTTACACACCAAGCATCAAGCGTCAGTCGCGTTGATTCTTAGACCAAAACTTAACAAGGGCAGCCAGGTCAATGAGCCCCACGCGGCCCAAAATGAATCATCGGCCACTGCCTCTCTGCTCGATCAACTGGAAGTCCTGATGATTGAACGCTCGGTGAAACCTGGTGATCCCTGGTCAGGCCACATGGCATTTCCTGGCGGAAAAAAGGAAGAGTACGATCAAACGTCCTCCGACACGGCCATTCGTGAAACCTTCGAAGAAATCGGGCTGCACTTAAAACCCCATCAACTCATTGGTCAGATATCCGACATTATCACGCGCCACCACGACAACCGGAGCCTGATGAAAATAACTCCGTGGATATTTTTGCTCGATGAAGGTGCAACTCATGACATCAACCTAGCCCTCAATCATGAGGCTCGATCGTATTTCTGGATTCCCCTCTCGCTTTTTGAAAAAGCCAATAGACAAACCATGAAGTGGCGTTTATTAAAGATAGGAGCGCTATCCTTGAACGTACCTTTGCCTCATTACCGGTTTCGTTCCAAAAAAATTTGGGGGTTATCCTTGATGATGCTGGACGAGTTTACTCACTTGGTCCAAAGTCATGGATACCAAAAGTTAAAATTTGGTAAAAAAATTAAACTCTTATTTAGTTGAGACGATAATTAACTGGAAGTATGCTAGCTAAAGCATTAATGGAACATTGCTTTTTAACTAAAAAAATGGATTTGATCAGATAACCCGTAGTAAAAGAACCCAGTCAAATCACATGATAAAAATTCTAATAAACAGCGTATTCATTTTTGCCCTTCTTTCCTCAACCAGCATCAGCAATGCAGACTGGAATCAAGTCAAACAAACACATAACGTCAAGCTATTTCGCTCTACTCTGGAAGCAGATCAATACATCAGCCGCATAGAAGCGGAAGTTAATGCCCCATTACAAACACTCATCGATGTTGTTAAAGACCCTAACGCCTGCAATAAATGGCTGTATCGTTGCCAAACAGCTCACCATATCAGTCAGACTGACGATGCGAACCTTTACTTATATTATGTTCGCGATTATCCGTTCCCGTTAAAGGATCGACATGGTGTTTTACAAATTCAGGTAGAACATCAAAGTAATGGCGAATTCGTATTGAACCTGGAACTACGTAAAAACATGACGCCAGAAGAGTCAACCTTGGTTATTCCGGAAACCTTTAAAGCTCAAATCCGACTTGCAAAAATAACAGACGACAAAACTAAAGTGTATTTGGAGCACCAGCTGAATCCTGGCGGTAAGATACCAAACTGGCTAAAACAATCCATTCATGAAGAGTTCCCATTCAATTCGATGCTGGGCCTGATTGAGTCCGCCCAATCCAGACGACACACTAATCACTAGTCACTAATCACTAGTCAACGGTGATACTGTCGACGTTCTCATAACTCACGCTCGTTGTGGTATGAGAACGTGCAATTCAAAAGCGCGTACACCCCAAACCCCAAAATGTGCATTAGATCTTCTTTCTTATCTCTTGCCGGGATATCACTTTCTCGACCGTTTAATATCCGCTAAAGTAGGACGCCATAATAATTATTAAAAGGGTTGATCCATGCTGCCTAGCATTCCTCGTATCACGTTCTCAGGTCTTTTCTGTCTACTTCTTAATCTACTTTCCTTGCTATCCTATGCGGATGAGGCTTGGCATATTGAAAAAGATGAGGAAGGCATTCGAATTTCATCCCGAGAAATGGTTAACTCCGACTTTAGAGAGTTTAAAGCCGAGATGACACTACAAACGTCTATTGACGCCATTTTAGCCGTATTCCAGGACCCGGATTCATTCACCCGCTGGGTTCACCAATGCTCTAGCGCGGAAATCATTCAGCAAGACTCCTTTCTCGACGTATACGTATACCAAATCAGCGATATGCCTCTATTAGTCAGTGATCGAGATGTGGTTATCCACGATATCTATAGTTATTCAGATGACTACAAACACTGGTCTATTGATGTCCAGGCCGTAGAAGGCATGGTGCCTGAAACAGATATGGTACGGGTCACCAAATCCAAAGGCACTTATAACCTGTACGATACAGGTAACGGTTCTATCAACATTGTTTGGTTTCAACATGCTGATCCTGGTGGTGCACTCCCTTCCTGGTTGGTTAATTCATTAATTGTTGATCTCCCCTTTAACACCCTTGATAACCTCAGAGAGCTAGTTCAGGAAGAGCAATACGCGACGTCAAAAATTGGCTACGATGAAAACGGCGTTCCTACTCACTGGGCCGTAAAGAACTTTTAGAATCTCTATACACGCAGTGATTCGATAAGAAATTCAATAGACATAAAAAAGGCGCTCTCATCGAGCGCCTTTTTTGTATCTTGAAACCGAGGTAGGATTAACGGAAATCCTCTGGACGAGGCACGTATTCCTCTTCCCCTTCGATAACCCCTTCTTCTGTTTCTGGCTTCTCAGCAGGAATCATATCCGTTCTTGAGATGTTCTGAGCCATCAACAAGGTGCCTGCCACATACACAGAAGAGTAGGTACCAACAGTGACACCCACCAACAATGCTAAGGCAAAGCCAGCCATGCTTGGACCACCGAACAGATACAGTGCAATCAATACCAATAAAGTCGTCAAAGACGTCATCAAGGTACGACCCAAAGTCTCGTTCAAGGATTGGTTGATAATCTCCATAGCAGAATCCGTTCGAACAATACGGAAGTTCTCACGAATCCGGTCAGATACAACGATGGTATCGTTCAACGAATAACCGATAACCGCCAGAATGGCACCCAATACAGTCAAGTCAAAGTCAAACTGGAAGATTGAGAAGAAACCTAATACCAGGATCACATCATGAGCCAATGCCAATACCGCACCGACAGAGAACTTGTATTGGAATCGAACCGCAACATACGCCATAACGACAAGCAGAGCGATCAACATTCCAAGGCCACCACGCTCACGCAGCTCTTCCCCTACCTGAGGACCAACATACTCAGTTCGGCGAAGCTCGATTTCAACCTCGGTTTTACCTTGAAGTGCTTTTAACACTTCATCCCCAAGCCCCTGCTTATCGCTTTGCATACGAATCAGGACGTCATTAGCCTTACCAAAATTCTGAACAACGGCGTTTTCGTAGCCTGCTGCTTCCAGCTGTTTACGAACATCCGTTAACTGAGGTGCCTCAGAATATTCGATTTCAATCAATGTACCACCGGTAAAATCTAGGCCGAACTTCAAGCCGTTCGTAGCCAAAGAAGCGATGGATGCAATTAACAAGATCAAAGAAAAGAGGGTCGCTATTTTACGCTTCCCCATGAAGTCGAGTTGTAAATCACTTAATGCCATTACTTCACACCTCCAATCGATACTGATTGAATATTACGGCCACCATAGATTAAGTTAATTAATCCGCGACTTACCATAATTGCTGTAAACATCGAAGTGATAATACCTACCATTAGAGTTACAGCGAATCCTTTAACAGGGCCTGAACCTACAGAGAACAAAATGACAGCAACAATTAACGTCGTTAAGTTGGCATCAAAGATGGTTACAAAGGCACGCTCATAACCCGCATGAATTGCTGATTGCGGCGGAACACCATTGTTTAACTCTTCTCTGATTCTGGAGAAGATCAACACGTTCGCATCAACGGCCATACCTACGGTTAATACGATACCGGCGATCCCAGGCAGCGTCAGAGTGGCAGACATTAGCGACATCACTGCCACCAAAATTACCAGGTTCAATACCAATGCAAGGTTAGCAACCAAGCCGAACACCCGGTAGAACACCAACATACAGATCAGCACCAACGCCAGACCGATTTGGACCGAAGTCACACCCAGATCAATGTTTTCCTGACCCAGGCTTGGTCCTACGGTACGCTCTTCTACGAAGTAAATTGGCGCAGCCAAAGAACCTGCACGAAGTAACAGAGAAAGATCCGAAGCTTCTTGCGGGCTATCTAAGCCGGTAATACGGAAGCTGCTGCCTAACGGACTTTGAATGGTCGCCAAGCTGATAATGCCTTGCTCAGAATATTTCTGACGCTCATCAACCAGCTCACCATCAACCAGTTTCTTAACGGTACGCGTTT
The DNA here is from genome assembly GCF_030159995.1 of Litoribrevibacter albus. Lineage (NCBI taxonomy): Bacteria > Pseudomonadati > Pseudomonadota > Gammaproteobacteria > Oceanospirillales > Oceanospirillaceae > Litoribrevibacter > Litoribrevibacter albus. The sequence goes on from NZ_BSNM01000011.1 coordinate 145,761, forward strand.
TATGCTCGATAAAAATTACAGCCATCTTACGACCAACCGCTTTACGCGTCACACGGTGCATTAATTTACCACCGCTGGCATCAAGGGTAATGTTTACTTGCGGCAAGCCGTTTTCATCAAAACCAAGAGATGCTGTAGAGACACTTTCACCGGTAATAATGATGTCTTTTTCAATGTTTGCACGACGATTCGGATTATCGCGGAAAGAGAACGCCTGACGCTGAGTGATGGAGGCATCAGGTAACGCTTCCAAACGGAATTGCAAGTTAGCCGTTGCACCGAGAACACGCTTGGCCGCTGCTGTATCCTGAACACCTGGTAGCTGAACCACGATACGGTCCTGGCCCTGACGCTGAACCAAAGGCTCGGCAACACCTAATTCATTCACACGATTACGCAAGGTCGTTAAGTTCTGAGTAATCGCATAATCTTTAATTTCTTTGATTTTCTGAGGCGTCAATTTCAATGCAAGATAGAAGTATTGATCGTCTTCACGTTCAGCCGCTTCAAATTCATTGTATTCACTTCGTAACAAGCTACGGCCCGCTTCACGATCTTCTGCCTTACGGAAGGTAATCTCAAGCGAACTTTCTTGCGCTAACTCAACACGACGGTAACGAATGTCTTCTTCTTTGAGCACACGCTTAATTTCACCAACGTACACATCCATGCGTTGTGAAATCGCTTTTTCCATATCAACTTCTAACAGGAAGTGTACACCGCCGCGTAAGTCCAAGCCTAGTTTCATTGGCCCAGCGCCCAAAGAGCTCAACCAATCCGGCGTAGTCGACGCCATATTCAACGCGACAATAAAGTCTCGACCCAGCACACCTTCAATCAAAGGCTTCGCATTAAGCTGATCTTCCCCTGATTTAAAGCGGAACAGCGCTTTCTTGTCGCCCTTCTCTTCTAGCAGGATATCAATCCCGGCTTGATCCAGGGTTTGTCGAATTTCTTTGAGCTTTAGATCGCTCAAAGCACCACTACTGCGAGTTTCGGAAATCTGAACGGCAGGGTCTTCCGGATACATATTGGGTGCCGCATAAATACAGCTGATCACCACTGCCGCAAGAATTACTAAATATTTCCACAAGGGATATTTATTAAGCATATTCGTGCCTTACTTTCGTCCTGAATGAGAGCACGAACGCCCTCATCTGAATACAACAACGACTGGTCGAAGCCAGCCGTTAAACATCATAGTGTACTGTGAAGATTGGAACCGTATGAGATGGTTTCTAACGTCATTGTGTTCAGCCACTACATTCTTATTCTACATAGCAATTAAGAAAGTTAAATGAAATAAATCCCTCGTTCGAGGGATTTATTTGGATTATTACTTAACCGACTTAATTGTACCTTTTGGCAGTACTGCAGTAACGGCTACTTTCTGAAGTTTTACTTCTGTGCCGTCTGCAATTTCCATTGCTACATAGTCATCGGTCACTGCCGTGATTTTCCCTAGCATACCGCCAGTAGTAGCAACTTCATCACCTTTACCCAGATTACTTACCAATTCACGATGTTCTTTGGCACGCTTGGATTGTGGACGCCACAACAAGAAGTAGAAAATCAGGACGAAACCGCCCAACATAACCAACTGACCAACTGCACTTGGACCCGCTGGTGCTGCTGCACCGGCATCCGCCATTGCTTGAGAGATAAAAAAGCTCACTAAGATACTCCTATCATTAAGTTAAAAATCAAAAGCTTTAAACGTTGTTTCTACGTATTCGTGTTTACGAATCGCTTGAATCAGCAACTTCCTGAGACGTTTCCGTCAAAGAAGGCACGTCCATACCGCGCTTCGCATAAAATTCTTGTACAAATTCATCAAACGTACCCTCTTCAAGAGCAGCACGAATGCCTGCCATAAGGCGTTGATAATACCGCAAATTGTGGATTGTGTTTAGCTGCGCCCCTAGCATTTCCTGACACTTATCCAAGTGATGCAGATAGGCTCGGGAAAAGTTAGTGCAGGTATAGCAATCGCACTCACTGTCTAAAGTACTGGTGTCGTGACGATGCTTAGCATTACGAATTTTGATCACACCTTCAGTAGTGAAGAGATGACCATTACGGGCATTTCGTGTTGGCATCACACAGTCGAACATATCAACACCACGACGCACGCCTTCCACCAAATCTTCCGGTTTACCCACACCCATCAAATAACGCGGCTTGTCTTCAGGCATCTTTGGTGTGATGTAAGACAAGACCTTCATCATTTCATCCTTTGGCTCACCCACAGACAAACCACCGATGGCATACCCATCAAAACCAATGTCAGTCAGACCTTCCAACGATACATCACGAAGGTCTTCATACATGCCACCTTGAACGATGCCGAACAAGGCCGATGGGCTATCACCGTGCGCCGCTTTACTGCGTTTCGCCCAACGTAGCGACAACTCCATCGATTCTTTCGCTTGCTCTTCCGTCGCAGGATACGGAGTACATTCGTCAAAAATCATGACAATGTCAGAGCCAAGATCTCGCTGAACTTCCATCGAACGCTCAGGCGTCAATTCAACTTTGCTGCCATTAATTGGTGATTTAAACGTCACCCCTTCTTCGGTGATCTTACGCATATCACCCAAACTGAACACCTGAAAACCACCGGAATCGGTAAGAATAGGTTTATCCCACTGAATGAAGTCGTGAAGCGTACCATGTTCTTTCACTACATCTGTACCCGGACGCAGCATCAAATGAAACGTGTTACCCAAAATAATGTGAGCACCAATTTCTTCGATGTCTCTTGGTAACATGCCTTTTACTGTGCCATAAGTCCCTACCGGCATAAATGCAGGTGTCTCCACAGTACCTCGTGGAAACTCTAATTTACCTCGGCGAGCATTCCCCGAGGTCGTGCTCACAGAAAAGTTCATAAAACAGGTTCGAGACACAGATACTCCTGGCATTCTTCAATGTATGTTCAATTTTGAGGTACACCGCCCAAGCAACAGGCCACTCATGACTTCAGTTAATGGCGATGAAAGTTTGTTTTACAAGGCCGCTCGGTAAAACAGCCTGTTTTTTCTCTAATTAAGCAGTTTTACGTGTTAAAAACATCGCATCACCATAACTAAAGAAACGATATTCTTGTTTCACAGCCTGATCATAAGCGGCCATGATGTTGTCATACCCAGCAAAGGCCGAGACCAACATAATCAAGGTAGATTCAGGTAGATGGAAATTAGTCACCATGGCATCCACCAGGTTCCATTCATACCCGGGGTAGATAAAGATATCCGTTTCCCCAAAGTAAGGTTCTATTTCGGAATTAGGAAGAGAACTCTTCCAACAGGCCGATTCCAGACTACGCACACTGGTCGTTCCAACCGCAACAACTCGACCACCTCTGGCTTTGCAGGCTCTAATCTGTTCGCAAATGGTCTCGTCCACTTCAATGTATTCAGAGTGCATTTCATGATCATGGATGTTATCCACTTTCACCGGCTGAAAGGTACCTGCGCCAACGTGCAGTGTTACATAACCGAACTCAACGCCTTTTTGCTTGAGAGCCGCCAATACCTGATCATCAAAATGAAGTCCGGCGGTTGGTGCAGCCACGGCACCCGGCTTTTGAGCATAGACGGTTTGATAACGCTCACGATCTTCTAATTGATCTTCCCGTTCCATATATGGCGGTAATGGCATATGACCAAGTTCTTCCAGCGCCTGAAGCACGGTTTGCCCTTGATCATCAAAACGGATCTTGAACAAGGCGCCTTCCCGCCCCGTCACTTCAACCCATTGCTTGTCTTCCAACAAAATTCTTGCACCGGCTTTTGGTGAGCGGTTTGAACGCATGTGAGCCAACACATTTCGTTCATCAATCACTCGCTCCACCAGTACTTCAATTTTCCCACCGGATTCTTTCTGACCAAACAAGCGAGCCGGGATAACACGAGTATTGTTGAATACTAATAGGTCACCAGCCTCCAACAAAGAAATCACATCAGTGAACTTGCCATGAGCTATCTCACCGGTATTACCGTTTACCTGCAATAAGCGCGAAGCACTGCGGCTCTCTAATGGCTGACTGGCGATGAGTTCTTTGGGTAAGTCGAAATGAAACTTGGATACTTCCATAAACAGAGGCTACTGGCACGAAACAAAAGACGCGCAATTTTAACTGTTAGGGCAGGAAATCTCTAGGGGAAAAGCATGACTACACACCAGTAATCAGATGAATAAAATTGAACTCAGACCAGCAAAGAAAAAAGAAACGGCGTCAAAATCTCCACCCGCCTGCGTTTTTATGGTCGATATATCTATATGCCTGTAGGAGATCATCCATAATGCTTTTGAGTTTTTCGAGAGACCCTAAACAGTTTCACCTTACACATAAGATGAATGATTTCAATGTAATAACAAGAGATTAACTGAACCTGTTCCAGCCATCTCTAATCATTAAAACCTCACCTCATGGCTATCACCCACTTTTGAAAATCTGAGATTCAAAAATTCGAACGAAAATACCTACAGTGATCTCCGATTTTTAACTATAAAGAATCCATATAAAAACTCACAAGTATGGTAACAAGCCAGCTTGACGCTATAGCACCCCACGACAATACTCCAATGAATATAGAAAATAAGATTACCTGGCCAGGCGATCGCATATTAATTGAGAGGTTCTACAAAAAGAGCCGAACTCGAGGGCACCCTAGTGCGCATCGTCAATCCTCTAAAAGATCAGCAAAACAAGCAAAAGCCTCCCAGATCCATACGGCAAAAGATCACCCTATTACTCTTGTTAATGGCCTTCCTTGCATTTATTTCTGCAGGCGGTATTGCGCTGTACAACTTTAAAATTAATTTGGATGAGAATTTCTATCAGCGTTTATCACTCGCAGCTCAAAGCCAAAGTCAACGAGTGAGGGCATTTATAAGCAATAACGAAGAACGCTTGAAATTGGTCGCCAGCCGGACACAAATGAGGATATCCCTAAAGAAACAACTAGAAGAACCCAATGAGAAACATGTCAATAAGATGATCCGTATCCTTAATGACGCTAAGAATTCCATTCCCTACTTCAAAACAATTTCAATCACAGACCTAGACAATGTCATTCTGGCATCCACCAATGCATCCCGTATTGGCCTGAACATCATTAACGATCAACTTCGGAGCATTCCTTCAGCGGAACAAAACCACTCTCTGGTTCAATACAGAATATCCATCGACATCAACAAAGATCTAATCCTGCACTTACACACAGACCTGATTCTCAATGGCGAGACTCTAGGGCGAATTCACGTTAAGGTCGATGGCAACCAGCTCACTGAAATCACTCAGGATTACACCGGCTTAGGTGAAACAGGAGAGACCTTACTAGCAGAACGTTTACCTAATGGAGACGCCCGGTTTTTAGTTCCACTACGCTTTGATCCTGATGCTGCACTTAAACGCACGATTCCCGCCAATCGTCACGATGTTCCTATTATTCTTGCGCTGGAAAGAAACACGGGTTTCCATGATAACGTGGTCGATTACCGCAACGTGCCGGTACTAGCCATGACCAGTTTCTTACCGGGTGTTGGCTGGGGATTACTCACCAAGATTGATGAAGCAGAAGCATATGCCCCTTATACCGTTCTTAAAATAACCATCACGCAACTGGCCATTGGCTTTATCATTTTAGCGACAATTGTCGCCTACGCACTGTCTCGTTCTGTAAGTCGTCCAATTGAACATTTAACCTCTGTTGCAGAGCGAATTAGACGAGGTGAACGCACCATTCACGACGACACTTCTTCTTATGACCTAGAAACCAATCTGCTGGCAAATACCTTCAACAATCTCACACAAGAGCTGATCAAAACCTTCGATGCCTCCCCCAATGGCATGGTCGTCATCAACATGTCTGGCACAATTCAACGATGGAATAGCCAAACAGAAAAACTCTTTGGGTTTGAACAGGTTGAGTTATTCGACTTTTCAATTCACGAGATGTTTCCCGACATCATGATGCTCATTACGGACATTAAAGAATCCATGAGCAAGAACCAGCCATTAGGCACTCTGGAACTGGATCAACCCAGAGATTTCAAAGCAATCCGACTCGATAACACCGAGTTCCTGGCAGAGTTGAGAATCTCCCCGTTTCAGAACGATGGGGAAACCTACATATTGCTGAACATCAACGACATTACCAAGCAAAGACAACTTGAAGCATTGCTAGATAATCATCGTCAACACCTGGAAATTACCGTTGAAGAACGAACAAAAGAACTTATCCAGGCCAATCAATACAAAAACGAGTTTCTGGCCAACATGAGTCATGAAATTCGTACACCGATGAACGCTATCACCGGGATGATCTATTTACTGCTTCAAGAGAACCTTCCGACCAAGCACAGACAACAACTACTAAAAGTCGATAGTGCATCAAAACTGTTACTGAACATAATCAATGACATTCTCGATTACTCTAAGATCGAAGCCGGCAAACTCGATATTGAAAGCGCTCCTTTCCACCTCGAAGAGGTGATCGACAACATCGCCAACATCAGTCATACCGTTGCTAAAAGTAAAGACATCCAATTCATTATTACTCTGGAGCATAACGTACCTAGAAATTTGATCGGTGACTCGGTTCGCTTAAGTCAGGTCCTAACCAACCTCATCAACAATGCTTTAAAGTTCACTCATCAGGGCTTTGTAAAACTGGATATTGAAAGCGAGGGTGACAGCCACAATGCAGAGATTACCTTTTCGGTAACGGACACAGGGATAGGTATGGATCGGGATGCCTTAGAAAATCTATTTACCCCCTTCCAACAAGCTGACTCTTCCGTTACCCGCAAATATGGAGGAACAGGCTTAGGGCTTTCCATTGTTAAGCAGCTGGTTAACCTGATGCACGGACACATTTCCGTAGACAGCAAATTAGGGAGTGGCACAATTTTCAAAGTATCACTGCCCTATTCCATCAGCCAAGAAACAATCGATTACCGGGCGTATGACCGCTATGCCTTTGAGAAGTTGAATCTGTTGATTGTCGAAGATTCTCCCGAGGCTCTGGAAGCCCTTGATAAGATGGCAACAAGCTTTGGCTGTAAAACCATCTTAGCCCGAACCGGAGAACAAGCCATAACTCTGGCGCAGCAAGCCGTTAAAGCCAATGAACCTTATGACATTGTCATGACAGATTGGCGATTACCCGGCATCGATGGCATTACCACCGCACAAAAAATTCAGGACATCTTCGGCGTACACAAACCCGTCATCATCCTGGAAACCGCCTATGGCAATGAATTACTGAATGATACAGATCACCAAACCTTCGACTCCATTCTAACTAAGCCAGTTACCCCGTCCTCCTTGTTCGATGTCTTGGTACAGATAATTGATGAACAAAGTACCACTGTAGAAATGAATCAATCGTTCACCCCTCAAAAAGCAGTGACACAAGACCAGCTGAAAGGGATGCAATTGCTGCTAGTTGAAGATTACGAAGTGAATCAAGAAGTGGCAAAATCCATGCTTACCGGCGTTGGCGCAACGGTCACCATCGCGGAACATGGCGGAATTGCATTGGAAAAACTCATAAGCAACCCTTATGGTTTTGATGCCATCCTAATGGACATGCAAATGCCAGTCATGGATGGATTGGCAGCAACCAGACATATACGAGAGAATGATCTTTGGAAGGACATTCCCATCATTGCAATGACCGCAAACACTACCGCCAAAGACAGAGCACGCTGTCTGGATGCGGGAATGGATGACTACATTTCCAAACCGATTGATCCAAAGGAACTCTTTGGAAAGCTTTCAGACGTTTGGAAAGATTCATCGACCAACACACCACCTCTTCTGGAAGAAGTCACCTCTTCGGACCATCAATTCAAACATATAAATATCACTCAAGCATTGTTCCGACTTGGCCAGGACAAAAAACTACTTGAACACTTAATTCAGAAACTGCTAACACAGGCCGAAACCTGTGTTTCAGTACTCCCCGAGTTGCTACATCAAGAGAAATTCACAGAAGCCTATGAAGTAATTCACGGATTAAAAGGCACCAGCGGCAACCTGGGTGCCACTATTATTCATGAGACATCGACGGAGCTCAGCAAACTCCTCGAATCCTATACATCATCACTAAATCAACAAGTTCAAACCCTGTTGATGGATTTGACACTGGCCGTCAGCGAATTTCATGCTGAATTACCGAACATCACTTTAACGCTTAACCCCGAACCCAGATCAATAAGCGCTCAATTATCTGAGCCACTATCTCCTGAAGAGATCTATCCTTTATTGGACGAGTTAGAAGCGGCGCTTAACTCAAAAGATATGAATGCATCTGAAATGTTTCAGGAACTCACAGAATCATTAAACGACGATAACTTCCAGCCCGTCATAGAAAGTATGTCAAAGACCATCTATGACCTGGAATATGAAGCCGCACTGGATGACTTAAATAAACTAAGGAAATTAGTAACCACCATTCAATTAGATCCCCCTCTGAACAACAGTGCGGTGAGTTGAAGGAGCAGAACATGGACAACATAAAAGATTGCAAAATCAACGAATCTTTGTCCACAACCATAACAAAGCAATCCCGAATCTTAATCGTTGACGATGAACCAGCGAATATTCAGGTCTTACGAGGCATTTTGGGTGGTCAATACCAATTACTGTTTGCTAAAAGTGGTCAGCAAGCCATAGAAGTCGCATTGAACCATACCCCGGATCTGATACTGATGGATGTTGTGATGCCTGAGATGTCAGGGTATGAAGCAGTTGCCGAACTGAAAAAGATGAAAGAAACAGCAGACATACCTGTCATCTTTATCACCTCTATGTCGGGAGACGCCCACGAAACACAAGGCTTTGACTGCAAAGCAGTGGATTACATCACAAAACCTGCACACCCCAATATTGTATTGGCACGAGTCAGAACCCACCTATCTTTGGTACGCATTGACGCACTCAACAAAACACGAGAGCAAATTATTCATTGCCTTGGTCACGCCGCAGAATACAAAGACAATGAGACAGGGCTTCATGTTATCCGGATGAGTAAGTATTCCAAGGTCATTGCGGAAGCCGCTGGCCTGACTGAAGAAGAGTGCGAGCTGATTTGTACCGCTGCTCCGATGCATGACATTGGTAAGATAGGCATCCCTGACCGAGTACTACTTAAGCCAGGGAAACTCACAGAACAAGAATGGTTGGTCATGAAACGCCATCCATTTATCGGCCATCAGATCATCGGTAATCAAGACTCTCCGTTATTGGCTCTGGCAGCCAGTATCGCTTACACACACCATGAGAAATGGAATGGAACCGGATACCCCAGAGGTTTGAAAGGCAGAGAGATTCCATTGGAAGGTCGGATTGTTGCCCTGGCCGATGTCTTTGATGCATTGACCACTGCCCGCCCTTATAAGCCGGCCTGGTCTATTGATAAAGCATTAAACCTGATTACTGAAGAAGCAGGTGAACACTTTGATCCTAATCTGGTGCCTCTGTTTTTAGATAATATCGAGAAAATACTGGAGATTCGGGAAGAATGGATGGAAACCGATAGCTACAATCCAGCGGAAGATGAAAACTCATTTCAGAGCATGGAGATGTTTTTAGATAGTGAAGAGGAAATCGAAGAGCCTCGTTACGGTACCTTTGAGAAATAAGCGTTTGAAAATTAAGATGTTAGACTTCCTGTAGAACAAGGACGTTCTTTTTAGCTATCCCCTTCTCCATTTCTGAAGTTACAGTCATTCGCTCACGTCTTCACTTTCCTCATCAGACCGTTAAAGACAGCTCGTACAATTCCCCTTTAATCGCTTTCTGCACTCAACTGACAGATTGATCAACTGCTACTAGAGTTAAATCACCTATTAAAACTGAATCATCAGACATATCTAAGACACACAAAACCTCGGCAGCTCACTTACTGTTCGCTGCGTTGTAGAAACTCAATCACTCACAATCGGGATGTACACAGCACTAGGTTACACAGAACGAGGTAACACAAAACGAGGTAACACAAAACGAGGTAATAATATGGCCCAGATACTCAAAGCGACTGAACACGACATCGGTGGTTTGGTGGTTAAACGAATCTTGCCTAACTTTCAAAAAAAGATGGTGGGACCTTTCATCTTCTTTGATCACATGGGGCCATCCACTTTCTCACCCGGCGTAGGCTTTGATGTCTTACCTCACCCTCACATTGGCTTATCCACACTCACCTATTTATTCACAGGCAGTATTCTGCATCGGGATTCCCTGGGTAATCACTTGGAAATCCACCCTGGTGATGTGAACTGGATGACCGCTGGCCGAGGCATAGTACATTCGGAACGAGAGTCCATTGAAGTCCGAGCTTCAGAGCATCAGGTCAACGGCCTTCAATGTTGGGTAGCCTTACCGGAAGCCCTGGAAACCATCGAGCCAAGTTTTCATCACATCAAAAAAGAACAACTCCCTCAGCTGAACCACGACGGAAAAATGATTCGACTGATTGCAGGAGAAGCCTATGGCATGAGTTCACCCATCAAGACCTACAGCCCCATGTTTTATCTGGACGTTGTCGCACCCGCCGGTGCCCACCTTGACCAACCACAAGCCCATCAGGAAACCGCCATCTACCTCATATATGGTCAGATCGAAATCCAGGGTCAAACCTATGAAGCAGGGGACTTTGTTCTGTTGGAGGAAGAAGACACACACATTCGCTGCACACGTCATACCCGCTGTATTGTGTTAGGTGGAAAGAAGTTTGCCAAAACACCTTTTATCCATTGGAACTTTGTGTCATTCAGTCGTGACAGAATAGAAGACGCCAAAACCCGCTGGAAGGCGCAAGAATTTCCTAACATTCCTGAAGACAACCTGGAATACGTGGCACTAGGAGCAGTCAAATGAGAGAAAAAGTAGAATTTCAAAGCAACGGACAAACCCTTGCGGGTCTTCTGGAGACGCCACTTGACCAACCTCTCGCTTACATTTTGTTCGCCCATTGTTTCACCTGTGGAAAAGACATCGCCGCTGCCTCCAGAATTTCAAAAGCCCTGGTGGGAGAAGGCTTCGCCGTGCTGCGCTTCGACTTCACCGGCCTTGGTAACAGTGACGGCGACTTTGCCAACACCAACTTCTCCTCAAACCTGCAGGATCTGTTAAGTGCCGCAGACTTTTTACGAACCCATCACCAGGCGCCACAGGCGCTCATCGGACACTCTCTTGGCGGTGCCGCCGTACTGTCGGTGGCGAATGATATTCCGGAATGCAAAGCCGTGGTCACCATTGGTGCCCCCGCCCAGGCAGAACATGTGACTCATAATTTTGTCAGTGCCATAGATGAAATTGAACGCCAAGGAGAGGCCGAAGTAAAACTGGGCTTGCGTACCTTCAAGATCAAAAAACAGTTTCTGGACGACGTCAAACAACACAGTCAGGAGATGTTTGCCTTAAACAAAAAAGCGCTACTGGTTATGCATTCGCCACTTGATGACACCGTGTCGATTAAACAAGCCGAATACATCTATCAGGCTGCTAAGCATCCAAAGAGTTTTGTCTCACTCGACAAGGCTGATCATCTGTTAAGTAAAAAAGAAGACTCCCAGTACGTTGCCAATGTTATTTCCGGTTGGATTGGCCACTACCTTGACTTAACAGAGTTGAAACTGGCCCAACGGGATCTCCCCAAATCGGCCGGAAAAAATGAAATTGTGGTGGAAGAAAAGGATCACAAGTTCGCTCAATTTGTAGTCAGCGATCAACACCTGTGGTTGGCAGACGAACCCACCAGCGTTGGAGGCCGTGATTCTGGGCCTGATCCCTACGAACATTTACTGGCGGCGTTGGGCGCATGCACCTCCATGACGTTACGCATGTATGCGGATCACAAACAACTGCCCCTCAAACACATTAAAGTAACGCTCACTCACGATAAGAACTACTTTAAAGACTGTCAGGAGTGCCAAGAGAAAGACACCTATGCAGAGAAAATCACACGTCGCATTGAACTGTTTGGAAACCTGACGGAAGAACAACGTGCTCGCTTGATGGAAATCGCCGATCGATGCCCCGTTCATAAAACGCTGAGCAATACCTTAATCATTGAGACGCAGCCCGGAAATTAATAGCTTATGGTGCTTTTATTCCGGCTTCTATTCCCGCTTCGCCCGCGAGTACTGGTCATGCTGGTGTGCATCGTGTTGGCGGGGTGCAGTTCAGGCCGTTTTATTGTATTAACTCCCTCCGATGAAACGGTGCTGGTTCACTCGAATGGGACACCCTACCTCAACCCTTATCTACCGGTCTGGAAGCAACTGCCCTCTGATGAGATCAAGACGCAATGTTTCAAGCACCTCGACGACAACCTGTTAAATCATCTCCTGCGAACTATTTGCACACAGGAACTGCTCACCCGATCACAGATATCACCATTAGAGAAATTCGGTCTGCTTCAGACCCATAACAAAAGCTTATCCTTTCTTGTTCACCAACTACTCATTCAGAAAGGATCTCTTTCTCACGGAAATGTTCGTGTAACGCTGGATACACCATTAGAAGAACGACAACAGTACTTTCTGACGGAGCACCTCAAAACATTGGATGACTATCTGACCATTAAGGAGCACGGTCAACTCGGTGTACCCGCCATCGCTTACCGATCCAATACGGGTTACGGAACAGATCTGTTCTATCCGAAAGAAGGGGTCTTCCGTAATGCCACCTTTGTGATGAAGTCTCTGGAACGCAGCCCAACGGGATGGCATTTAACGATTCAATTGTATCCAATGGATCATTCAACCCCACTTGAACTCGGCAATAATCACTATCAAATCGCCTACACACCGGCAGCGGCCTACTTACTTCTGTTGGAACACGCGAACATAGATCAATTCAGTTGGGACGGTTTCTTTAATGCAGATCTCGCAGAAAGCCGTCGGGGTATTTTTGCTATCGAAGCTATAAGTGATGAGAAAATCCCCATCTTAATGATTCATGGATTGAACTCCGATCCTTTAATTTGGCGATATCTCACACTGAATATTCTCAACGACGCCGAATTACACAGTCGATATCAAATCTGGCATGCCTTTTATCCATCAGGTCCACCGCCCTTCTTCAATGGAATGCATCTTCGAAATCGATTGAAAGCACTGTTGGCATTGAACACCAACCATCGCTCTAAGAGCCATCAACCTCAAGGCAAGCAAGCTCAAGGCAATCAAACTCAAGGCAAGCAAGCTCAAGGCAAGCAAGCTCAAGGCAATCAATCTCAAAATCAGATGGTCTACATCGGGCACAGCATGGGCGGTATTCTGGCCCATACGATGGTGGTGGATTCCGGTTATCAATTGTGGGACACCACCTTCAAAGAACGGCCAGAAGAGCTTTCGATCGCGTCAAATGATCCAATTGCGGACCTACTGATATTTAAGCCACAGACACAAAACAATCGGGTTTTCTTTCTCGACACACCACACAGAGGTTCCGAAACCGCCAGTTCTTTTATTGGTAGCGTAAGTTCAAGCCTAGTCCATTTGCCTCAGAACTTTATCTCAATGTTCAAAGCTCTCGTCGATAAGATTGGTATTGATAAGATCACGCAACGAATGTTGCCATTCCTCAGGGACTATGGCCCTAACAGCGTCCAGGTACTTCGTCCTGGACACCCATTACTTGAAACCCTGAATGAACTCCCCATTGAAGGTACGGCCTATTCGATCATAGGGTCACAATCCGCAACTGAATGCCATTCACAAGCAGAATGCGATGGCATTTCCGACGGCGTTGTAAAATACCCAAGTGCCCATTTATCACAAGCAGAGAAAGAGATCATCGTTCCTTCGAACCATAATTCCTATCAAAGTGAAGAAGCCATTCGATTTATTCTTACCCAGCTTAGAACGGCTCAGTAAAACAAGACCTGGCAGATTTGAAAAACAGGTACGATTTCAAAAGGTTTGAGAGTGTACAGACCTAAAACGATCAACAACCATCGGTGTTCACAGTCACTGTACACTCAGGGTCACCAAAAGAGTCGTACCGGACATAACATTCAGTGGTTGGATTGACGGTACCGTTCTGATCATAACCAATCAACGTATACTGGTTATTAGTGACTCCCGTGAGATCACCATTATCAGTGAAATCAATATGGTCCATCATATCCAAAGCATCCGCCAATTCAGCCTCACTTTCAGGACACAAGTTGCGCCAATCCACTTCAGACCGGCCAGCCTCGGTTTCCACAATATAGGCCGACTGACCCGCATCCGGGTTCGATGACGCTATTGTTAATCCCTGCACAAAGGCTTTACTTCGGATGATACTAATGGTCGAACGCATGGAACCGGCAATGCTGTTGATGGTTGCCGCTTTAGCAGATGAGGAAAGTTGGGCAAATTTAGGAAGAGCAAAGGCAGACAGTATGGCCAAAATCACAATAACCATGATCAACTCGATTAGGGTAAAACCATTCGATGGTAAAATTCGATTTCGCATGCAACCTGCATCTCCTAAACTGAATACTCTGAAAAAATCAGACTAATTTGTGAGATCAAGTAGTCTACCTTGCCTTTCATGATGAATAAATAGTGGTCACTATTACTTCATAGATAACACGATTTTAGCCACATGCTCGCCTTGGAATCGGGCCATGTTCAACTCTTTCGCAGAAGGTTGACGAGAACCATCAGAGGCTGCGATACAACCTGCTCCTAAGGGTGATCCACCTTTAACTTCACTAATATCAGCCAGATCCGCACATGCGTAAGGTAGCCCGACCACAATCATGCCATGATGAAATAAGGTGGTATGAAACGACTGCACCGTGGTTTCATTGCCACCACCTGTACCAGTGGACGTAAAGACACTGCCAACCTTGCCCACCAATTTTCCTTGAACCCACAAACCGCCCGTTTGATCCAAAAAGTTTCGCATTTGAGCGGCCATATTGCCGAATCGAGTGGGTGTACCAAAGATGATCGCATCGTAGTTTTCTAACTCCGCCGGCGTCGCAATCGGTGCCGCCTGATCCATTTTAACGCCGACGCGTTTAGCAACGTCTTCTGGCATCAATTCTGGAACCCGTTTGACCTCAACCTCAACACCAGACTGGGATTTTGCGCCCTCTGCCACAGCCCCTGCCATCGTCTCAATATGTCCGTAACTAGAGTAATAGAGTACCAAAATCTTTTTCATTGCCTGAAAACCTCATACTCAAAAGAAGTGAAAGTAGTCAATTAACTCTAGTTGAAAATGATGGATTTATTTGCTGGTTTGCTTGATCACGGATGCGTATTCAATGACAAAACTCAGATGCCAGAAAAATCCCAAAAAAGGCTACCAGTCGGCAGCCGAGGAGTTATGTATTAATGTTCAAGCAACTTCTAGATGACCAAGCAATGCCTTTGTCGTATCGACCAAACAGTAACTTGAACTTAATGCCGCCATGTACGCTGCATGAACCTGCGCCGCCGGAACCGTTACCTCATTGAATTCCAGATCCCGTGTTGCACAAGCATCATGGGCCAGGAAGCACTCATAGCCTAAATCCGTAGCCGCTCTGACGATGCCATCAATGCACATATGACTCATCGCGCCGGCAATAAATAATCGAGAAACATTAAGCTCTTTCAACAGATGATCAAGATTGGTTCCCACAAAGCTATTCACTTTGTGTTTTAGCACGCGAACTTCCTCAGGCTTAGGCTGAACACTGGTGTGAATACTTACACCGTCAGAACCGGCCGCAAAGAACGGCGCTTGTTCGGATGGAAATTCATGATGCACATGGACAACAGGTAACCCCTGAGACCTGAAAGCATCCAGTAATTGTGCCCCATTATCCGCTGCGGCTTCCGTCCCCACCAAAGGCAATTTGGCCCCTGGAAACGAAGGAAAGTAATCGTTTTGAAAATCCACCAAAATTAGCGCGGTCTGTGGCATATCCGAAGTGTGTGACCTAACAGCAACCTGTGACATAAGCTTCTCCTAACTGTGTTTGAATGTCAGGAGCCATTATGCGTATGATGCGAATATTCGACCGACGGCAGAAGTGACAATAAGCAGTTCAAAAATGACAACTCATAAATCAGACATCAAACCCAACCAAACAAAGTCCATTCAGCTTTCCATCATCAATTATCCGGGTGCCTTACAGAGCGCAACGTTTGGGTTGCAAGAACTCTTCGAGTTGGCAAACACCCTTGCCGAAGAACAAAAGACTTCGGTGAGATTCTCACCAAAAATTATCGACCTCAAAGACGAAATGCCCTCCGGAAATCAAACCCCGGATGTACTGATTCTGCCGCCCAGCATCAACAACACCTATTATCAAACACCGGATCAAGCGCTTCTGGACTACCTCAACCAAGCCCATTACAAGGGCGCGGTTTTATGTTCGGCCTGTGCGGGAGCATTTATCTTAGGCGCAGCAGGACGCCTGGATAATCGTCGAGTGACAACACATTGGAAATTAGCCGATCATCTGAAGGCGTCGTTTCCACAAATAACGCTGCAAGCCGAAAGCATCTTGATCAATGAAGGGGATCTGATTACAGCAGGCGGTCTTATGTCATGGATCGACTTGGGTCTCGAACTGGTAGCACGCTATATGTCCCCCCAAGTTATGCGGGCACTGGGAAAATATCTGATTGTGGATACCGGCAAACGAGAACAACGTTACTACGAAAGTTTTATGCCCAAAATGGATCACGGGCAAGAAAGCATCCTCAAAATTCAGCACCATATCCACCAACAATACGGTACTGCAATCAAGATTGAAGACCTTGCGTCTCTGTGCTTTATGACCAAACGCACGTTCTTGCGAAAGTTTACCGAAGCCACCACCCTCAAACCCTTGCAATACCTTCAACGAGTACGGATTCAAAATGCCTGTAACCTGCTCGAATCCACTCAGCGAACCACAGAACAAATTGCCTTTGATGTGGGTTATGAGGACGTAAACAGTTTCCGAAAAGTCTTTGCCAAGATCATGGGATTAACGCCCTCTGAATTTAAAAATCGTTTTGCCAATTAGCACACTCATACCAAGCACCTAATTCCCATTTCACATGAAAATTACATGGCAGTAGTAATACCTGCTTTGCTAAACTTGCGTGTTTCATCCTACAAATCACGCACAAGGTAACCCGATGACCGACTCACTACCTCGTTTTATCTCCGTAGAAGGCAGCAGCTACAGTGACCAAAGCTACCCTGTGATCGCCGCTTGGTCATTAGAAAACAATGACATCAAAGACGCGATTATTACCCCGGAAGAAAGCTGGGAGGATGAAGATGCACGCCTGGCCGATCTTGATCTTGAAGAGTATCAACTCAGTCAAATGGGTCACCCAGCCTGGGAAGTGCTTCGTGAAATGAACAACGACCTTCAGGGCGAGACGGTTTACTGTATGAATGCAGCCATTACCGAACGCTGGCTCGACAGACTATGCTCTGAATTTAACGAAGAATTAAGTTTCGAAATCGCCAGTGCCTATGAACTCTTCCCGGATCGTTTACCTGAAGAATTCGACGATCAGCTGCGTGAGTGTTCCGACCTGTTACTGATGTCACAAGACAAGTGCGATGAACTGGTACGCCTACTTCAGGAAAGCTGGCTTCGTCTAAACCAGCTGGAAAGTGACTACTAACCAACACCCTATTCCACAGCATTAACAATAAAGAAACCTAAAAGATTCCTATGTTTAAACAATGTTTTAGTTATCAAATTACCCGTCCGTTAGAAATCACCGCTGACGAGCTGGAAAAGAAATTAAAAGAATTTTCCTTTAAGCCTTGCGGTCAGCAAGAAAGAAAACGTAACGGTTGGGCAGCACCAATCAAACAAGCACCCGACATGTTAGTCCATGAAATCATGGGCACCTGGATCATCAATCTTCGCCATCAGGAAAAAGTAATTCCACCTTCGGCTATCAATGAGCGTCTGGAAGAAAAAGTCGCAGAAATTGAAGCAGAACATGGCCGCCCGGTTCGTCGTAAAGAAAAAGCTCAGCTAAAGGAAGACATTACCACCCTACTGCTTCCTAATGCACTTTCCCGTACCCAAGACACATTGGCGGTCATCATCCCTGAAAAGAACATGATGCTAGTAAACGCTGGCAGCTCTTCCAAAGCAGAAGAAGTTGCATCAACACTGCGTAAAGCCCTCGGCACAATGCCAGTAGTTCCGCTACAAACCGAAATGTCACCGGCTATCGTTATGTCTGCGTGGTTGAATGGTAAGCATTCTTTACCACAGCACATGGAACTGGGCTTCGAGGCACAACTGAAAAGTGACGACGAAGACGGCGGTTCAGTACGCTTAACCGGTATGGATGTAGCGGATGAGCATGCGTTGAATTACCTGAATAACGGCATGTCCGTCACACGTCTTGCGCTGAACTGGAAAGACAAGCTGGAACTGATCATTGATGATCAGCTAATCATCAAGCGCATTAAATTCACCGATACCTATCAAGAAGAAATTCATGATGAACTGGGCGAGTCAGATGCGATCAGTCAATTCACCGGCTCTATGGCGTTGATCGTGAATGAATTACTGGATGTGATCGAGAGTATTGCTAAGAATTTTAGTGAAGAGTGATAATTAATAAGTGGGGGTTACGCCCCCATTCGATTATTTACTACAGAGATTCTCTAGAAAAATTAAGAATATGATCTCCGAATTCCTTAACTGCCTTTTCTTTCAATGAGCTAAGTAACAAACGAATTTCAATCAGATCATTTCCATAGTCAGAAATTTCATCGTCGTCATCCGAAGTCTCACAAATATGAGCTGTTTTAGCTTCTAACTCAGCAAGCCCTTCCAGGATAATTTTTAGTTCAGATTCGGCGAAAACTAAATCAATTCTGCTCATACAACCTTACCTTCTTTCTTATAAACCCTTTGGGCTTTCAAGGCCATTTCTTCAAGTAGCCCCTTATACTTATCAACAGGCATATTCTGAATGGGAGCAATACAATAATGATGAGGCTTATCCTGCACAAATTTTAGCCCCGCTGGAAGATTACAATTTGGAGGAAATCTCCAAACCCACCCATTCATAGGAGATTCATTAATCCCCACTTTGTCAAAAACGCTCACTCCTTTGCCATTCGCAATAATAACTCTAATACCATTCACTTCCATAGTATTCACATCTCTGGCTCGTACATTCGAAAGCTTTGGCTCTGAAGCATTTCCCATTCTGAAGATTTCTTCGGGAATTAAATAAAACTCTTTTGGAAACATAGTCACATTCCTTTGTGATCAAGATAAATTTCGACAAAGTAGATCATTATCTAAACTGAGGAGTCTTAATTAACTATCCAAAAACAAAAGAAACAAACGAAAGTGAGACACAAGTTACACAGATCTAACTATTTTTAATGTCCACCAATACTTTTCACCTAGCACTCCATATATAGAATTTTTCAGTAAACACTACCCAACCACGTCACTATCCGACACGGATGGCGCATTCACCACTTTCTTCTTTTGTCCTCAACTTCTACAATGCTCCGTTAATAATAAAGGGATATGATTTATCGTGTATCAGATCCATATCCTCACAATTTCACTCGGATGTATAAATCGTTAAGGAACTACAATGGCTTTTGACGTTACCATTGAAATCAACAAATCTTTTTCAGTCGCCGCGAATGCAGACAAAGTATTCGAGTTATTGGCTGACGTACCTGAATCCACCAGCCACTTCCCTAAGCTAGAGAACCTGGTTAAAGAAGCAGACAATCAATATCGTTGGGAGATGGAAAAAGTAGGCGCAGGTTCTGCATCTATTCAAACCGTGTACGCCTGTGAATATCAGTCAGACGCTTCGACGCGCGATATCTCATGGAAGCCTGCAAAAACCAAAGACAGTAATGCACAAGTATTTGGTACTTGGAAAATTACTGAAAATGCTGACGGTGGCACCGATGTCGTATTCGACACCAAAGCAACTTTGACCTTGCCGCTGCCAAAGCTGACTCGTGCGATGATTTCGCCAGTGGTTAAGATGGAATTTGAAGGCTTGGTTGATAAGTACATCAGCAACCTTCACGAAGCATTTAAAGCGTAATTACTACGCTTGAATCGCAAAAACGCCCTGTAATATCAGGGCGTTTTTGTTTGTAGTTAACTACTTTCCTGCCAGTTCCGCCAAACGGACTTTCTGCCAACTTTCTTTTGGCTTATTAAGCGGCATATACAACTCCGTAACCTGTTCTTCAGAGTTATATCGCGTCTCAAAGCCCAATTTCTCGGCCAGTTTTAGCATACCTGAGTTATCAGGAAGTACGGTACCCACCATTGATAGCGTACCTCGACGGCGACAGTACTTAATCATTTTTTTCATCAAGGCCATTCCAAGCCCTTCACCCGTTTGTTGATCCTGAACCATCACGGCAAATTCGGCACTGACGTTGTCCGGGTCCGTCCAAGTACGAACTTCACCGATGATCTTATCTTCGTGAGAATGCGGTTTTTTCTGCGTCGCTACAAACGCCATTTCCCGGTCGTAATCGATTTGGGTTAACCGGGCGATTTCTGTGGCCGAAAAACGTGCCTGTCGATGGAAGAATCTAAAACGGTTTGCTTCGGGTGAAATACTGTCCTGAAACTCGATGATCGCATGAGCATCCTCCGCCATAATCGGGCGTAAAGTCACGGACGTTTTACTTCGTTTCAACTCGTATTTAGTCGTTAATTCTTCAGGATAGCCGTGGAATAAGGTTCTACTCTTCTGCCCCACCGTCGCAGAGGCATCGTAAACAACCAGTTGATCCTTATGCTCAAACTGCGCTGAGACTTCCAACAAAGCCAACGAAGGATGATCAATAACCAACTGCGACAAGGTCACTAAGGCCTTTGCCAAAATCTTTTTCTGCAACTCCCCAATGTCACCAAAATCACTCAACAAATGAGACACATAAGATCGTCGAACCAAATCACTGGCCAATGTCATATTCAATGGTGGGAAAGCCACCTGACGATCCGCACGAATATTTACGGTTGAACCACCTGCACCGAAGAAAATAATCGGGCCAAAGGTGTCATCCCGTGTCACCCCCATATTGAACTGCAAGCCAAAGGTAGGTTTAAGCACTTTCTGAGCACTAAAACAGATTAAACGCTCATTCGGGTCTTGCTTCTTGTAACGCTGGACAAGCGTTTCAGCCGCTTGAGCCAGCTCATTGGCATCAACAATATTGCGCTGACAGCCCCGCCACTTCAACGGATCATCCCGATAGGAAAAGGGCGTTAAACGTCGCTGATTGATGATCGTTAAATTAACCGGGTAACCCAGCTTCTCCACTTTTTGAATTAATGAATAGGGGTCATCATCAAACGCGGTATCGACAACTTTCAAACCATAGTTGCTAAGCAACGTCACCAGAGTATCCGGTGCTAACTCATCGCCATTGATGTAGCGATCCAGAATATCAATCGAGGATTGCTTGTACTCATCAAGCTTCAATCGGAGAGGTGTTTCTCTGAGAATAGAGAGCGAATAGTGATAATTTACCGACTGACGAAACGCTTGAGCAGCAACTTCCGGGCTATTAAACGAAGGAATACCGTGTTGATCAAACAAAGAGCGCGCTTTCGCTAGACTGCCCTCACCTACCCAACAGGTCATAATAGGAACACGCAACTTATCACGATGCTGTACTAACGCTTCCGCAATATCATAGGAATGCGCGTGAGCACTCGGCACGTGTAAAATCAACAAGTTATCCACATTCGGGTCACGAGAGAGAATTTCAGCGGCTTTGATATACGTCTTCGCTGACGCCCCGACTTCAAGATCCACCGGGTTTTGATGAGACCAGTATTTAGGCAATACCTTGCTTAACTGCTCAATGGTGTCGTCACTCAGTTTCACCAGATCCGTACGAGAGTGATCATACAAACGATCCGTGGCGACCATCGCCATACCGATACTGTTGGATAAAATAGCTAACCGATTACCTTTAAATCGACGTTGCTGTTCAAGAATCGGCAGGCTTTCCATCAAATCCAAGGGAGAGCGCAACTGCATCACCCCTAAGCGACGGAACATCTGCTTATAGATGCGTCCTGAATCGTGAATGCCCTGAGCTACACGATGGCCCTCACCAATCACCGCCTCACTGTCTCCGGTTCGCACCGCAACCACTAACTTGGCTTTAGCCGCAGCACCAACAGCAGCAATGAACTTTTCCGGCCGCTTGATGTGTTCCACATGCAGCAAAATTACCCGAACCGAACGATGCAGAGACAAATAATCCACAATGTCGGCAAGGTCCACATCGCCACGGTCATCCAGGTTAATGAAGTGCGAGAAACCAAACCCGTGTGCATGTCCCCAATCGAGCACACTACTGGCCACCGTTCCTGATTGACCAACATACGCCACATTGCCTTTATGGATTGGCAAATGCCCGTAGCTAATATTGATCGGATTCACCGACGACATCAGCCCCAAAGTATTCGGGCCAATCACACGAACGTTATTTACTTTTGCAAGACGCAATACGGCTTGGTTCAGGTTGTTATCAAACCACGAATGTTTACGAGATAACCCCCCCGTTAGCAGCATTACCGCCCGAACCCCTTTCCAAACCAACTGCTGCATAATTAGCAATAACGTCTCGGGCGGAGTACAAACAACGGCCAGATCGAGTTTTTCTGGTAGAGATTTAATGCGCTTATAAGTAGGAACGCCCTGAATATCCCCCGTCTTATGCTTGTTCACAGCATAGACTGGCCCGCTGTAATCGCTTTCCAGCAAGTTTTTAAGGACAATCTGCCCCATCTTGCCTTCTTTATCCGAAGCCCCAATCACTGCAATCGAGCGGGGTTCAAAAAAGTATTTGAGATATTTAGTTGCCATACCATTCAGACCTACAAGTTAAATCCCTTTATGAACTCTGTGGATAGGTTGTCTGCGCAGTATATTGCGCTTGCCCTTAGAAAGCATGTGGGAACTAAACAAAGATTAACCTATCTCAATACTTTTTTTGACGACACGGCTAAGTTAGAGGGTATACTTTGCCAAAAATTAAACCGACCGAATCACTGCCAAAGCCCATGACAGACCACTCTTCGTCAGACATCACCTTTATTACGCATCCCGCTTGCCTGGATCACCGCATGACGGATCACCACCCGGAATGCCCGGAACGCTTGATTGAGATAATGAAGCATCTGGAAAAGCAGCCGTTTTTTGATGCATTAAATAAAGAGATGGCCACGAAGGCGGATCGTAAATGGGTTGAGACGGTTCACCCTGCCGGTTACATAGATCAGTTGTTAGGGATTGAGCCCGCTCATGGCTTGATTATGGTGGACGAAGATACGGCGCTGAGTCCAACTTCAATGGATGCCATCTGGTACGCGGCCGGTGCAGGTATGAATGCGGTGGATGCAGTATTAGGAAAAGCATCTGATGGCACGTCAGGTAAGAACAGCCGAGTGGCCTTTTGTGCGACTCGTCCGCCAGGTCATCATGCTGAACCTCGTAAGGCGATGGGGTTTTGCTTCTTCAGCAATATTGCCATAGCGGCCAAATACGCCCTGGACCATTACGGCTTAGAGCGCGTCGCTATTATTGATTTTGATGTTCATCAAGCCAACGGCACCATCGAGTGTTTGCGCGATGATCCAAGAGCGTTAGTCTGCACTTCATTCCAACACCCTTATTACCCGAATAGCCACTGGTATGGATTGCCCGAACACATTGTAAATTTGCCGATTGAAGAGCACAGCAATGGGGAGTTTATGCGTCAGGCGGTACACGACGTGTGGGAACCGGCGCTCGCCATCCACCAACCACAACTCATACTTATTTCTGCTGGGTTTGATGCCCACCGACAAGATCCAATGGCGACCGTTGAGTGGGAAACCCGAGACTTTGCTTGGCTCACCCGTTGGTTGCAAAACCAAGCTTATAAATATTGCGGCGGAAAAATTGTCAGTATGCTGGAAGGTGGTTATTCGCTCGCTGCCCTACCTCACTGCGTTAGCGCCCATCTTGGGGTTTTCGCCGGCGATGAAAAAGCCTTGATGCTGTCTCGGGTAAAACATTAAATAATTCCTTCCCTAGGCATTTCACCGCAGTCCATACCTTTACAATCTGAAACAATAACATTGTTTTTTACAATGACGCATCTTGGTGCGAAAGTTATACTTCACCGCCTCACGTTCGAGTAACGTCGTCTAAAATATTTCAAAGAAAATGCCACAGGGAGAAGTGCCATGTTTGCTATCGCATCAAGCTTGATGTCGATTATCTGGTTCGTTGTTAAATTAGTCTTTTCACCCATCACCTGGGTGCTGAACCTGATCTTTTTTCGTTTTCTCGGCATCAGCTGGACGGTGCCTGGATGGCTGTCCGGACTAAATGAAACCCGTCGCACCAAACCCAAGAAATTCTGGTCGATCAGTCTCATTATTTTTGGACTATTGGGCGGCACATGGTATCACCTGTTTGTTCCCAAACCGCCGAAAGTCACGGCGTTACTCAGCCAACCGGGAATCTCACAGAATGAAGAGACCATCCGGCCAAAACCCCTGACAATCTCTTTTGATTATCAAACCGTAGATTTCTCCAACTACCTGTCTACGGGCTTGATTGCGCGACCGGATACTCGCCTTTCAGTGGCTCCGATTGAGCAAGTCGATAAGGAGATCACTCAAGGCATTAAGCTCTTCCCTAACCGCGCAGGTACATGGCGCTGGGTGGGTGACAACCGCATTCAATTTACCCCGGATGCAGACTGGCCTGCGAACCAGGAATACAAAGTGACTTTCGCTGAAAACTTCTTTGCGGATCACATTGAAATGGCGGATTTGAGTTATGAATTCACCACACGTGATTTCTCTGCTTCCACAGAAGACTTCCGCTTGTATAAAGATCCAACAAAACGAAATGCCCAATATTTAGTGGCAACCGTGTCATTCAGTCACCCTGTGGATAAAGAAACCCTCAGAGAGCATGTAGGCTTCGAAATTATTCAACCTCAAGACGGTGGCGAGGATTTAAGCAAGACCTATAAACCGAGTTTTGAGATTAACTACGGCTTGAATGATCGTGAAATTTACTTGAAGAGTGAGCAAATCAGCCTGCCTGTTCATGATCAATACGCCTATTTAAAAGTCTCAAAAGAGCTAAAAACCGTCGGATCTGACGCAACGCTAAGCAACCGAATTAACAAAAAGGTTCTGTTACCCAACATCAGCGACTTCCTGAAAGTCAGCAATGCCGACGTTCGAATTCTAAGAAACCAGGACAATCAGCCAGAACAAATCCTGAGCCTGCAATTCACCGATGGCATTACCTTAGATGAAGTTCAGAGCAACCTTGAGGTCTACCTGCTACCTAAGAAGGATCGTCGTTGGAATATTGATCGCGCCTTGTCTCTGTCCAAGAAGAAGATGCAAAAACTTTCGCCTGAATGGATGGAAAACGAGCACGCAAGCGCCCCTTACTACAATCTAAAACTGGATGTACCGGAAGGCCGCGCTATCTATGTGAACGTCAAGAAAGGCATGAAATCGAGTAGCGATTACGCCCTGGCGAAGAACTTCCATGAAGTGATCTACATTGATGATTACCCGAAAGAAGCCAGCATCATGGGTGACGGTTCCCTGCTTTCACTGTCTGGTGATAAAACCCTGAGTCTGATGTCTCGTGGTCATACAGCGTTAAAAGTCGGCATTCACAAACTACAAGACAAGCAGCTGAACCACCTGATCAGCCAAACCAGTGGTGATGTTCAGAACCCATATTTCCGAAACTATGAGTTCTCGAAAGACAACATCACGGTTGCCTATGAACAAATTTTAAAGCTCAGCAAAAAGCATCCAAAAGAATTGAACTACGCCTCCGTTTCGTTAGCTTCTTATTTGAAAGAAGCCGGTATGGGCGTGTTCTTTGTGGAAGTGTCCGGTTGGGACATGAACCGCAACCGTCAGGTCTACGGTCAGGAAGACAAACGTCTGATTGTAGTAACAGACCTGGGCGTGATCGTTAAGAAGACCCGTGATTTCAATCGCCAGCATGTGTTTGTGCAATCCATCGCCACCGGCCAGGCTGTGGCCAATGCCTCTGTCGAAGTCTTGGGTAAAAACGGTGTGCCTGTATTCTCTGGCACAACTGATCCACAAGGGCAGGTTGAACTGCACGATTTAAGCCGTCTCTATCGTGAACAACAACCCACGGTTTTCTTAGTCTCTAAAGGTAAGGACCGCACCTTCCTACCGTATGATCAATACACTCGCCAGATCAACTACTCCCGATTTGATGTCTCCGGTGAAACACAGATGGGGTCAGATCAGAATCAATTATCTGCCTATGTGATTACCGACCGTGGTATTTATCGCCCTGGTGAAACCGTCAAGTTTGCCAATATTGTGAAAGACAGCGACTTCCGCTCTACCGCTGGCCTACCACTGGAATTCACCATCACCGACGCACGCGGCAAGAAGGTCTTGAGTAAAAAGCTCACGCTCAATAAAGAAGGTCTGTTCGACTTATCCTTTAAGACCAAACTGACCAGTAGCACAGGCCAATACCAAGCAAACCTCTACTTACTGACCAAACAGGGCTATCTGGATTACCGACTGGGCGGAGTGGACTTTACCGTCGAGGAATTCCAGCCGGATACCATG
Organism: Litoribrevibacter albus; assembly: GCF_030159995.1. Classification (NCBI taxonomy): domain Bacteria; kingdom Pseudomonadati; phylum Pseudomonadota; class Gammaproteobacteria; order Oceanospirillales; family Oceanospirillaceae; genus Litoribrevibacter; species Litoribrevibacter albus. The sequence continues at coordinate 172,406 of NZ_BSNM01000011.1, forward strand.
AAGATCAGCTCGTCACTGATTCCAAATCTATCAAAAGGCTGGTTCAACCAGGAACAAATCCAGGCTCAGATTGAACTGAAAAACCTATTCGGTACTCCGGCTCAAGATCGAAAAGTGTCTGCAACGCTGGATCTAACCCCATCCGAGTTCTATTTCAGTCAGTTCAAAGGATATCGTTTTGTTGATCCATTACGCGATGAACAAGCGCAATTGCGTGTCATCAACGAGCGTTTAACCGACCAAACCACCGATGCCGATGGTTACGCAAAATTTGACCTGCTACTGAATCAATACGCCAAAGGCACCTATCGCCTTCATTTTGAAGCCGAAGGATTTGAAGCCGGCGGTGGTCGCAGTGTGTTCGCTCAAAACCAGGCATTGGTTTCACCACTGACTCAATTGGTGGGTTACAAAGCTGATGGTGGTTTGAATTATCTCAATAAAGAACAAGCCCGCTCTATTTCCTTGATCGCAGTAAATCCAAAACTGGAGCGTATCGCACTGGAAGGTTTGACTCTGCAATTGATTCGCAAGCAGCCGGTGTCTACTTTAGTGATGGCGAAAGATGGCACTTACAGTTATCAATCGATCATTAAGTCGAAGTTAATCAAAGAAACCGCATTTGAGCTAACCACCGCAGACAACACGCTTGCGCTGGACACTACCGATGCAGGCGACTTCCAACTGCAATTGCTGGATGCGGATCAACAACTTCTGACCAAGATCGATTATCAAGTGGTTGCCGAAGGCAATATGGCCGGACGCCTTGAGCAAAACGCTGAGCTGTCACTCAAGCTAAATCAGGCCGATTACAAGCCAGGCGACTGGATCGAAATGAACATTGTTGCGCCGTATGCAGGTTCTGGTTTGATCACCATCGAAAGCAACAAAGTACACGCGCACAAGTGGTTCAAAACGTCCACCAATAGCACCCTGCAAAAGATTCGTTTGCCGGAAGGCATCGAAGGCAACGCCTATGTGAATGTGGCTTTCATTCGTGCTCAGGATGCCAAAGAGATTTTCATGAGCCCACTCAGCTATGCGGTAAAACCATTCAATATTGATCGCAGCAGCCGAGAGGTGGATATTCAACTGAATACCCAAGACATTGTTCGCCCAGGCAAACCAATGAAAATTGGTTACACCACGAACAAAGCCTCTAAAATCATCGTATTCGCTGTAGACGAAGGCATCTTGCAGGTAGCAGGTTATCAAACACCAGCACCTTTGGATCACTTCCTAAGCAAACGCGCCTTGCAGGTTCGCACCTACCAAATGCTGGATCTGATCTTGCCGGAGTACAGAACGCTACTGCAACACGCCGGTATTGGTGGTGGCGCAGAGGCCATGAAACTGATGGCCGCGAACCTCAACCCATTCCAGCGTAAGCTCGACAAGCCAGCCGTATTCTGGTCTGGCGTCCTGGAAGCCGACCAAACCGAACGCAGCACAGAGTTTGTCGTACCAGATACCTTCAGTGGTAACCTTCGCGTCATGGCAGTGGCCGTGTCAGAGCAAGCACTGGGAGCCACCAGCAAAGACAGTCTGGTACGCGGCCCGTTTGTGTTATCACCTAACGTACTGACAACGGCATCACCGGGAGATGAGTTTGATGTGACACTTGGAGTGGCGAATCTGATTCAAGATTCTGGCGATAACGCCAATATCACCGTACAGGTCAAAGCATCGAATAACCTGGAAATTCTTGGCGATAAAACTCGCAAGCTAACCATTTCTGAAGGGAGTGAAGACAAAGCGACCTTCCGGGTAAAAGTGAAAGAGCCAAGCAAAGATGAAAACCAAAACTCAGGCCAAATCCTAGGTGAAGGAAATCTTACCTTTATGGCTCACTACGCAGGCTCAACCATTGGCACGGATGCGACTGATGTTGGCAATGAAGTTTCTGCAGAAGAAGCTCAGCGTTCAGCGAGCCTGAGTATCCGCCCTGCGGCGCCATTCCAAACTCAGGTGAGTACCGGTTACAGTGACGGAGACACTGAGCTTCCGCTAACCCGTAAACTATTTAATGCCTTCGGTGAGAAGCAAGTAGTTGCCTCTGCCAGCCCAATGGCGATTACCCGAGGACTAACCACCTATCTGTCAAATTATGTTCATGGCTGCACCGAGCAAATGACCAGTCAGGTGTTCCCTTGGATTAATCTAACCGCTCAGCCGGAATACCTGGATCAACGCCCTGAGACCGAAGAGAAACTGGCAACGCTGATCAGCACCCTAAGAAGTCGTCAACACAGCGACGGTGGCTTCAGCCTATGGTCCAGCAGTGCATACTCGGCGACCTTCCCTACTTTATATGCGAGCCACTTATTGACCGAAGCAAAAGCAGCGGGCTTTAAAGTACCTGATGACATGTTTGAAAATGCCATCTCGAGAATTCGTGTACTTGCCAGCAAACAGACAGACGATTTGATTTCTGCACGTCACCGCGCGTTGGCAATTTATCTTCTGATCCGTAATCAAAGCGTTGCCACCAGTTACTTGATCGACCTTCATCAAGTATTAGAAGCATCGGCTTTGAACTGGCAGCAAGACATCACCTCCAGTTATTTGGCGGCGTCCTATCAGCTGTTGAAGAAGCAAGAGGAAGCCGACCGTCTGATCAAGCTGTTTGATCCAGCCAAAGAAGCGCAAGGCATCACCAACTATCAAACTGCTGATACCCAGTTTGCCCAATACGTGTATCTGGTGGCGAACCACTTCCCTGCGGTGATGGAAACATTGCCAGCACAAGACACGATGGAGCGACTGTTGATTCCGAGCAAAGAAGGCAACCTGACTACCATCAATGCGTCATACACAACGCTGGCATTAAGTGCTTACAGTAGCCGTAACCGAGCTAAGTACGGTGACGATAAGATTTCTATCGAAATCAAACCAGGTGAGTATGAGTTGCTGACTAAACTGTCGAATGCCGGTTTTGCATCCCGTGATTTGGCGCTGAACACCCAATCAACTCGATTGAAAGCACCTCATCCGTTCTTCTATCAGACGGTTCAGGCCGGATTTGATCGTGCGGTTTCAGAGGTAAAGAACAATCAAGGCATCGAGATCGTTAAAGAGCTGTATGATGAAGATGGCAAAGCATTGACCGAGATTCATCAAGGCCAGGAAGTGACCGTGAAACTGAAAGTACGTGTCACTGGCAGCCGTCGTGTAGACAGTGTCGCGGTGGTGGATTTGCAACCGGGCGGATTTGAGGTACTTCGCAGCTCCGTTGATCGTCGCCAAGGGTATTGGGATTCCGAATACATCGACATTCGGGAAGATCGATTGGTGATTTACGGTGATTTTGACAGCGGTGTGACCGAGCTCAGCTACAAGATCAAAGCAACGGCCTCGGGTGACTTCGTCGTACCGCCTGTTTTTGCGGAAGCCATGTACGATCCTAAGACCTTCGGTTACTCAGCGGCTGACACCTTAACGGTGAAGCCGTCAAAGCTATAATAATCGATAATCGCCAGGCTTAAACCCGCAATGCCCAATGATCGCTCTACACACGCTCCACTCCGGTGGAGACACAAGCCAAGTTTTTGGCTGGGAGTGATCCTTGGGCTACCCTTGCTCTTTTTTACACTTCACTTTTTACTGCTGTTCGTCCTCTACTGTTTGCCAGCACCTAAGTTATTCGAATGGCAAACCTGGTCAACCGCCTATCTCGATCAAGACGGCCAACTGCTTCGTCTCACCCTGGCCGACGATGAGACCTACCGTTTAGAAACCCAACTCGAAGACGTTTCTGACGCGCTGATTCAAGCCGCGCTGCTATACGAAGACAAAGACTTCTATGATCATTCAGGCGTAGATTTCAGTGCCATTGGGCGAGCCTTCTGGCATACCTACGTGGTGAAGAATCGCCAGATTGGTGGTTCCACCATCACCATGCAAGTGGCTCGGATGAGCACGGGCATCGATTCTTCTCACATCCCCGGCAAGATGCAACAGATGCTCTATGCCTTATGGATTGAAGCCCACTACAGCAAACAAGAGATTTTGACCGCCTACCTGAATCATCTGCCCTACGGCGGTAACATCGAAGGCATCGAAGCGGCCAGTCTGATCTACTTCAACAAACCCGCCGCGCAACTCAATACTGCAGAAGCCATGGCCTTGGCGGTGATTCCGCAAAACCCGTCAAAACGTAGCCCGTTGACAACAACAGGCTATACCCACTTGATGGAAGCACGTGCTCGCCTACTTCAACTTTGGCAAGAGGAATACGGGGAAGATACGTACGGTAAAAACAAGCAGCTCACCCAATGGTTTGATCTGCCATTACACTTCCGTTCCCCTCGACAACTGCCGTTCGAAGCGCCTCACTTTGTCAATCACCTCCAACAAACCCGGCCTTACGCTCAGAATCGACTTCTTACCAGCATCAAACTCCCTCAACAAAAGCGGTTAGAAGCTTGGGTGGATCGCTATTTATCCAACACTCAAACGCTGGGTTATCGAAACGCCTCAGTACTTCTGCTGAATCATCACACGATGGAAGTGGAAGCCTGGGTCGGCTCTGCAGACTTTTTTGATGATGAGATCTCCGGTCAGGTGGATGGCGTCACCGCCAAGCGATCACCGGGCTCGACATTGAAACCCTTCGTCTATGCCTTGGCGATGGATCAAGGCTTGATCCATCCGCTCTCTCTATTGAAAGACACCCCGAGTCGTTTTGCCGCCTACACACCAGAGAATTACGACTTAGCCTATGCAGGGCCAATCAACGCCACCAATGCCTTGATTACCAGCCGGAATGTGCCGGCCATTCGTTTAGCCGCCCAATTGAACACGCCTAATCTCTATCAGCTATTAGAGCAAGCTGGCGTAACCGATATGAAAGCCCGCAACCATTACGGTTTGTCCACCGTGTTAGGCGGCATGGAAACCAGTATGTTAGAACTTGTACGTCTTTATGCGATGCTGGCAAACCTTGGCAAGTTTCAATCGGAACAACTCATTCACTCTCAAGCTCTTCGAGTGAAAGAGAACACGCTATTGACACCAGAAAGTGCTTGGCTGACCTACCAAATGCTCAGTCAAAACCCGGCGACGGATCAGCGTGTCCTATCCAAAGCAACCAATGCATCACTCACGGATGGTTCATCATCAAACAACCCCATTGCCTGGAAAACCGGCACCTCTTTCGCCTTTCGGGATGCCTGGTCAGTGGGCTTTGATGATCAATATGTACTGGCAGTCTGGGTAGGAAATTTCGATGGTGAAGGCAACCCGAACTTGGTCGGACGTAAAGCCGCCGCACCGCTGTTCTTCAACATATTCAGGGACCTTCAAAGTACTAAAGTTCAAAGTGCTAGAGTTCAAAGTCCTAAAGTTAGAAGAACCAAAGAGTCGAACCCAGTGGATCTGACACTACCACCGGAACAGCTCGGATTAAACGTGAAGAAAGTCGATATCTGTGAAGCCACAGGATTCCTACCCGGTAAGCATTGCCCAATGACCGTCAAAAGCTGGTTTATTCCCGGCGTATCACCGATTAAAACCGGCAATGTGTTCCGAGCCGTACCAGTAAACATCCAAAGCGGAAAACGCGCCTGCCGTCATCAGCCCGGTAAAACTCGTCTCGATGTCTATGAGTTCTGGCCGAGTGACTTATCCCGACTCTTCCAAATGGCCGGCATCCAGCGCAAACAACCACCGGAATACGAAGCCGACTGCCAGCTGGAACAACTCAGCGCCGATGCTACACCACCGCGCATCACCACACCCGTGAAAGGCTTAGTGTATTTCCTGACTGAAGATGAAGAACAACTGCCCTTTGAAGCGATTCTCGATGCCGACGTTAAACACGCCTACTGGTTTCTGGATGGTAGCTTTATTGGAAAATCCACACCCAACAAGCCGTTGTTCTGGAACGCCAAACCGGGTCACTACTTGCTCACAGTGACGGATGATCATGGATTGACGGATTCAATTGAATTGGAAGTGCAAAAAATTTAAGAACACACCCGTTCCACTTTTCAACTCCAAAAACCCCCTAACCTCCCATATATAGGGACTTTAGCTGTTCGCTTGTTGGCTGTAATTTTTCGTCTTTTTCCACTTACAAAATAGCAACTTTTATCCCTTTCAATTCGTTTTTAATGTGCCAGAATGTGCGCTTTTAGAGTCCGAAAAGCCCATTTATCAGGGATAGATTGTTATGCGTTTATTGAAATTGAAGTTTCACTGGCAGTGGTTTGTTTTATTGTTAGCCGGGTGTGCGGGTGTTGGTATTACTCAGTATGATCCGTTGGTTGAACTCTATGGCCAAAGCGCCCCTAAGAACCGAGTTGTGGAGCCGGACTCTACCGCTGGTCAATACTTCTTACATGATGTTCAACCGATTATTGAGCAGCGTTGCGTGGTCTGTCATGGCTGCTACGATGCGCCCTGTCAATTAAAGTTAACGTCGCCTGCTGGAATTGACCGTGGTGCCAGCAAAGATGTGGTGTATGACGGAACACGAATTCTAGCCAGCGAACCGACTCGCTTAGGCATCGATGCCGATAATACCTTCGAATGGCGTCAGAAAGGGTTCCATCCCGTTTTGAATGAACGAACTCAAACACCAACGGTGAACCTGCAAGCCAGTTTGCTGTTCCAGTTCATTAGCCAAAAGCAGAAACAACCGGCTTTTAATGCTGAACGTTTGGGTGACGACATTCCACTGGGGTTGAACAATCCAAATCAGTGCCCTTCACCTGCGGAGTCTCAGGATTATCTTGCAGAGAACCCAAGCCACGGTATGCCGTATGGCTTACCTGCCATATCGAAACAGGAATACGGCGTTCTTACCAAGTGGTTAGCCGATGGCGCAAACATGGCGAATAAGCCTAAATTGACCAAGCCATACACTGATCAAGTTGCACAATGGGAAGCCTTTCTCAATCAGGAAGATCTGAAACATCAATTGATGGCTCGCTATGTCTACGAGCACCTCTATTTAGGGCATTTGTATTTTGCTGAATTGGATGAGAACAAAGACTCAAAACATCGTGAGTACTTTAAGATGGTGCGCTCTTCGACACCACCCGGCTCGCCGATTAATCATGTCAGAACTCGTCGCCCATACGATGACCCAGGCATTCAGCGCGTCTACTATCGCTTAGAACGCGAACAAGAAAGCATTCTGGCAAAAACGCACATGCCTTATTCGCTGGACTCTCAACGAATGAACTGGATCAAGACGCTGTTTATTGAGCCTGAGTACACAGTAGAGTCATTACCAGGCTATGAGCCGGAAGTTGCTGCAAACCCATTCATAGCCTTTGAAGCCATTCCAAGCCGTTCGCGTTATCGCTTTATGCTGGAAGAATCCCAGTTCACTATTATGGGCTTCATCAAAGGCCCGGTGTGTCGCGGCCAGATTGCACTGAATGTGATTGATGATCACTTCTGGGTACTGTTTGTGGACCCGGATCTGAACCCGGAAGGCATGGACAAACTGGTGGCCAGTCAACAAGAGAACCTGGTCTTACCCGGTGAAAAGCAAAGCAACGCCGGCATCGTAACCAACTGGGTGTCATTCTCTGTCACACAAAAAACATACCTCAATAACAAACTGGAACTAATCAAGCATTTGAGTGAAGAGGAAAAACTAAATCTTGATCTTATTTGGGATGGCGACAGCCATAACGACAATGCCACATTAACTATCTTCCGCCATTTTGACAGTTCCACCGTGTTAAAAGGCTTGGTCGGCCAGGAACCGAAAACCACCTGGTTGATCGATTACCCGTTGCTTGAACGCATCCATTATTTACTGGTTGCGGAATACGATGTGTTCGGCAACATCGGCCATCAAATGAATACCCGCTTGTACATGGACTTCTTACGCATGGAAGGTGAAGGCAACTTCCTGTCACTACTTCCGGCCGAAGAACGTAAGAAACTGTGGCGATATTGGTATCGAAACTCTCAGCAAGAAGTGAAAGAGTTTGTCTTCGGCCCGCGCGTTAACTTCGATGTAAAAACCAACATTGACTTTAAAACCGACACACCAAAATCCGAGTTACTGAACATGGCGAAAGCCAAGCTAGGACAGTTACAAACCAGCTCACACAATCTGACCAATTCAGACTTGGATAGCAAGCTGGCTAAGCTGCACACCCTCCCAAGTGGCGCTCCAACACTGATGCCCGAAATGGGCGTGCTTTCGATTAAAAACGGTAACAACTTGAGCCTATACACCATTCTCAGAAACAGCGGTCACAGCAACATCGACAGTCTATTATTCGAAGACGACAATCGCTTGCCTGAAGAAGATTATCTAACCGTTAATAAAGGTATTACCGGCAGCTATCCAGCCGCCTACTGGCATGTTAAGGAAGAAAATCTGGATCAATTCATTACCGCTGTATCCAATCTCAAAACAGAAGACGATTACGATCAGTTGATGGATACCTTTGGTATTCGCCGTACCAATCCTGACTTCTGGGCACACAGTGACCGTATTCACCAACAGTATTTAAAAGACCAACCGAAAACCGCAGGTCTGCTTGATTACAACCGGTTGGAGAATCGGTAGTTAGACATGTCATCAAACCTCTTTTGACGACCGAGTGACACAACCCAGAGGGCTTTCCAACAGGAAAGCCCTTTTCTTTTGGGCGCGTTCCTATCCCAAAGTTCAAATTTATCAGTAGCTCTTCACAGTTTTACAACTCTTCACATTATCAATGACAAGCGCCATCTAGAATTGCTGTATTCCTAATCACGCGCCTTGGAGAATCATCCGCGCCTTTCTTTATTGCAATGGAGTATGCAAATGAACCTTTCAACGCCATATCGTCCGAAAGCACCTGAAGTCACCGAGGCACTCAAACCGTATTCATTGCTCAGTCATTTGAAGACAACGCTATTCGTTTCCTCACTCGTATTACTCACCGCCTGTGGTGGCGGAGGCTCAGGTTCAAGCCCATCCGGTGAAGCTTCCGATACTAATCAGAACGATTCGACCAGCCAAGGTAATTCAACAGATCAAGGTAACTCAACGAATCAAGACAATACCTCTGACGCCTCAACAACGTTAGACCTGAACACCTTGTTCTTCACAAGCTATGGAGAAGGTGAGGACACCAGCGGAAACGTTGAAATCTCAGCCGATGGCACTCAACTCGTCATGAGTGGCAACCGTTGGCAAAAAGTTAATCAAAATATCACCATCACCCCAGACACCGTTTTGGAGTTTGACTTTCAAAGTGATGCAGAAGGCGAAATTCACGCCATTGGCTTTGATACCGACAATTCGCCAAGCGCTGATCGTAGCTTCCAGATTTTTGGCAGTGAAAACTGGGGAATCACCGGAGCCTATCAGTATTCAGGTTTGCAAACTGAACACGTTACCATTCCTGTTGGAGAGTACTTTACCGGTGAGTTCAACCGAATGGTGTTCATCAACGATGAAGACAATGCTAGCCCACAATCTAACAGCCGATTCAGTAACATAGCACTTCGAAACGCCGAGCTATCTTCTGCAACAACTGTGCTCGCTTATGAGAACTTTAATGATCTTCAAGCACCTGATGGCTGGACAACAGGTGCACAGCAAGGCGCACAACTGAGCTTTGAAAATGGCTATGCAGCAGGTCAATACCCCATTCCAACCGGCGAAAGTTACATCTGGTTTAACAAATATCTGATCGAAGAACAATTAAGCGAGGTGTTTGTCCAGTTTAAAGCACGTATGCCAAACGCGACCCATGGTTTGAAGTTCCTCAAGATCTTTGGTGAAAACGTTAACGGTGGCTACGCTGATGTTACATATGGACTAGATTATACAGGCATAGATAATGGCAGCCTCTATTCCGTCAGCTTTGGTGATGGCTCTACCGTTACCAACGATACTCAAAACATCATTACCCTATCCGGAACCTCACCTGAACTGATTGGCCGAAGCTATGGCAGTGCAATGGTTAAAACACCACAGAATCAAGCCTTCAGTTCAACCGATTGGGGAACTGAATGGCATATCTTTAAAATGCACTTCAAATTTAATAGTGGCTCAACTGCAGAAAATGAAGTGGCTAACGGTGAGATCTACTTGGAGATAGACAACAAGGTATACGTCGATGCCAAAGGCGTCTTTAATCGCCATTACAGCAACAGTTCATACATCGATCACCTTGGACTGTTCGGCTGGTCACAGGGTGGCTCGGAATCGTTCAATATAGATTATGATGATGTAATCATTTCAAAAGACGGGTTTACGAATCCCTAGTTAAGAAACGGGTTCGTACTTTAACTGCCCTCTTTATGTTTTAAAGGAATTTCATAAGGTAGCGGCGACGCGTCATGGAATTACCGCAACCTTTAAAATGGCTTTTCTAAGCCGGTGAAGGAATCATCTGGGGCATTAATCGCCGGCAGTGTAAACACTCGATGATATGCTCCTGACACGTCTACGAAAGTTTGAAACGATTCACCGAATTACTGAGCTCTCTGGTAACCGCAGCCACTGTACTCGACAACTTATTATTTTGTGAGGAATGCTGATGACTGGTCTGTCCTAATTCAGACAATTTCACCAAGTTAATGTTTACATCTTCAGCAACGTGGCTTTGTTGCTCTGTTGAGGTTGCAATTTGTACAGAAGCGTCTGAGACACGATGCGCCGCCTCGACAATACTGTCTAGCGCACCAAGCGTTGATTCAGACTTTTCAACCGATGAATTAACAGAGGCTAAACCGCTATCAATAGCCGTTACCGCATCTCTGACACCTTTCTGTAAGGCTTCGATCATTACCTGAATGTCATCGGTGGATTGTTGGGTTTTACTTGCTAAGGAACGAACTTCATCGGCTACCACCGCAAATCCTCTTCCTTGTTCACCTGCACGAGCCGCCTCAATTGCAGCGTTCAATGCCAGTAAATTCGTCTGTTCGGCAATACCCCGAATTACACCTAAAACAGACGCAATGTTATCTGAACTTTCAGACAATTCTTCCATAGCTTTTGACGCATTACTTACGGTGTTAGACACATCACGAATTTGATCAACAGCCTCATCAGTAATGTTTTTTCCTTCAGTGCATAATTTATTCACTTCGGTGATTTCATTCGCGGTTAACTGAGCATTTTCCGCTACTTCACGAATGGCAACAGACATCTCATTGACGGATGTAACAATCAATTCGATAGATTCAAGCTGATCTTTACTCGCTTGCTCAATACCTTGAGAACCAGCGTCCATTTGCTCAACATTGCTCATAACCGTAGCGGATTGATTAACAATGCCGCGAATAAGCTCAGTCAAACCATCAAAAAGCGCATCGATTTCGTTTGCAAGGTACCCGATTTCATCCTTACGTTTTGAACGAATACGACGAGTCAGATCACCGTCCCCGCTGTTCAACCCTTTTAATTCATTGGCCAGCTGAAACAATGAATCTGACATAACCCTTGGGGCGTAAATCCCGACACCAAGTGTCAGTAAAACGGTAATTACGATGAACACAAGGACTCGAGTGGAATTCGCATCAACTTTTGCAAGCACACTTTCACCGAGTTCTGATCCGGTCTTATCAGCGGCCTCCCCGGCGATATCATAAAAGTCCCGTAAAACCCCAAAGGTCGTCTTTGAATTCCCATCGCTTACCGACAACGCACCTTCGGTATCACCACTTTGAACCATTTCAAAGACCTTGCTACTGGCACTCTTCCAGGCATTGAATGCGCGCTCAAATCCTTCGAGTTTTGACGTTACTTCCGGGTAATCCGCAAGTAGTTTCATTAGCGTGTGCATTCGATCATAAGCCTGTTGAGCATTCTCCTCGTAAGAGGCCTTTGCATCAGACAGTTTGCTTTTATGAAGTAACACATTGAGCTCTGCAACACGCGCCTGATAAAGATCACGATCAGCATTGATAACAGCAGAAATTGCAGGATTAAACTTCTGTGAAAGCTCACCTGAGGAATGATTTAGAGTTTTAATTAATTTAAAACTAATGATCCCAGTGATACACATTACTACCGCAATCGCGCAAAAAGCTGCTGCATATTTAAAACGAATGTTCTGGAAATTCATCTTTACTCACCTAAGTTTTTTATTCTTAGGTTAAGTATCGACCAATATTGTATTTTTTAAAGAAACGATAAATTAAAGTATGGTTAATCTGCAATTAAGCCTCGTCTAAACCACTTCTCCATGTCCAGGTTCATGATTACATTACCAATCATGGTTAAGCCTAAGCCGACAAAGCTGGTTACTTGCCACTGGTAGCTCTCAAACCAGCTGGACAGAAGCAAGGCCACCACCGGGAACATCACAGTGGCATAAGCCGCCTTATTGGCCCCAAGGCGCGCGACCAAGGTTAGGTAAGCAGTGAAACCGACGATTGACCCAAACACACTGAGGTACACCAGCGCACCTAGGTACTGAGGTCGGGTATCCATCACTAACGGTTGGCCGGTGACGATTAAGATACCGATCAGAATGAAAGAGCCATACGCCATTGCATAGGCATTGGTCGTTAATGGTTTTACGCCTTTCAAGCTGTGTCGTTTCGAAATCATATTCCCCAACGAGAAGAAGTACGTGCCCAGTGCGGCCAGCAATAACCCTTTCAGAGTATCGGTGGATACACCACCGCCATTTTGGCTTTCCATCAGTTCCGGCAAAAACAACAGAATCAAACCAGACGTACCGATTACCCCCGCAAGAATGACTTTGGATGGAATCGCTTCTTTCCAGAAAACACGATTGTTTACGGCGTTGTAGAGCGTTGCCAGTGAAAACACCACAGCCACTAAACCACTGGTTATGTATTGAGTGGCGTTATAAAAACAGATGAAGTTCAGCGAGAATAAACAAGCGCCTTGCAGCATCATAAACTTGTGATCACTGCGATCCGTCTTTTGAAGTTTGCCGGTAATCCACATCCACGGCAGTAGCAAAATGGCAGCTAAAGCGAAGCGATAAAATACAGATACATTGACGGGCACCTCGCCCAATTGGAAATAAATTGCCAGCCAGGTACTGCCCCAGATTAAAACGGTTAATGCATATAAAGATAGTGTCATGAGAATTCCTCCCTATAGAGCTTTATGATGACAAAGCACCAGAGGGAGGTATTGCACAATCTTGCGGTTATTTACCCAAAGCCCGTTTTGAGTGGTAGGAAGGCGACCCGATATCAGACCTTGAAACGACTGGTCATGTTGGTGAGCTGATCCGCCAAATGGGCCACTTCCTGACTGGTTTCCATATTGGCACGCGCCCCTTCGGCAGCGGTTCCGGAAAGATCACTGATTTGATTCACATGACGGTTAATTTCTTCGGTGACACTGACTTGCTGTTCTGCTGCCGTGGCAATCTGAATATTCATAGATAAGCAGTGATTCACTTGTTCACGCAATTCATTCAACAAGCCATCGATCGTTTCCGCATTACCCACGCTGTTTTCTGCGCGTTCCCGGCTGTTTTTCATCACACTCACAGCTTCATTGGAGCGAGCCTGCAAACCTTCAATCACGGCTTGAATTTCATTGGTAGAATCTTGCGTGCGTTGCGCCAAGGTGCGAACTTCATCTGCCACCACCGCAAAGCCTCGCCCTTGCTCCCCCGCTCTGGCAGCTTCAATAGCGGCATTCAAGGCCAATAAGTTCGTCTGTTCAGCGATGCCCTTAATCACGTCCAAAATAGAACCTACAGACTCACTTTCTTCGGCTAATTTACGTACTACGTCAGAGGCCGATTCAATCTCACCCGATAAGTCAGTGATGGCTTGTCGGTTCAGATGAACCACTCGCTGGCTTTCAGTTACTTTATCATCCGCACATTGGGTCGCTGACTGAGCCTCGGAGGCATTTCGAGCCACTTCCTGAACCGCCGAACTCATCTCATTCAACGCAACAGCAATTTGTTCACTACCTTCCCGCTGTTCGGCAGTGGCTTCACTGGTGGATTCCGCCTGGGACTTTAACTGAACCGCTGTTTTCGTGAGGTCTTCGGCACGGTCGATGATCTTGGATACGGTATTGCGAATGGTTCCGACAAATTTATTAAAACTGTCGGCCATCTGAGCCACTTCATCGTTGCCTTTAAAGTTGATGGTTTTGGTTAGATCACCTCGGCCGGATGAAATGTCCTGCATCCGGTGCCCCACCACTTTAATGGGTTTCACTACCGAAATCAGACACAGAGCCGTCGCTGCAACAGCAATCAGGAATCCGACAACCAAAGCAATAGTGATGGAACGGTAAACGCCAAACTTGGTGTCTGCGGCTCCTTCGGTCTCATCCGCCACCACCTTATCCAAAGTGGTTTTGGCATTTTTAAGATAGCCATTAAAGTCGATGGCGACTTTGAGATAAGCGGCTTTAGCTTGGACAAACGCCTTGTGATCACTCACTAACTGATCAAACTCTTTGCGGTGGGATTCCAATAGCGAATTCAACACATCCACATAGGTCTGACCTTGATACTCACCGGACTTGATGGTGTTCTCCAGAAATTCCAATTCCCCCAGGTATTCGGTTTCATCCGATAAATCATCCCAGGAGCCTTCCATCTTATCGAGCATTTCTTCGGGTGCATCGCCACCTAAATAACGCTGCAGATAGAAAAATCGCTTAGCAAGCGCCGCTTTCGACTGGAAGAAATAGGTTTGCAATTCCCATTTATCGTCTGCCGATACTTTCGGTAAAGAAAAGATCTGATTGTTATAGAACTGCAATAAATCCATATAGCTTTCAAATTTATTGAACCCGGAAAACGCATCCTTACGGGCCTTAACGAAACTGGCGTGACGATTGAGTAAACTGTCCTGACTGCTTGAAAAGGAAGAAAACCGTTGATCCAAGGCATTGATCATTTCTTCCGAAACCAGATCAAACTGTTTCAGTTGGGTGAGTAATTCTTGAGCCTGAGAGGTCAGGCTAGTCAGCTCGGTTTTTTTAGTAGTGTCGACCTCATCTCTGGTTTCGATGATTTCAGTGACCAGAGAAGCTTGTTGTTGAAGCGTTGCCGATAAGGTATTAGACGTTTGAGCTAAAGGCCAGGCCGTCTGAGATAAGTAATCCACATTGTTGCCGAGTTTAATGGCCCCTTTGAAACCAAAGCCACCAGCAATCAATAACATAACCAGGACAGCTATAAAGCCGCCGCCAATCTTTAACCCAACCGATAACTTCATAAAGTGCCCTATTCAGCCCTTTCATCCCGAAGGATAGCCTGTTTGTTGGATGGCTTTTAAGTGCTTAGTTTTTAAGTACTTTAGACAAAACTATCCAACAATATATGAGAGGAACAGTCGCCTTACATAGCACGACCTGCTTTCCAAGCCTGTAATAACTTATCGTAAGCAACCGTGATACCTTGAGGCTTTTCATTGGCTAACTTGGCTTTTGGTGCGCCCGGTTGGCTGA
The DNA here is from genome assembly GCF_030159995.1 of Litoribrevibacter albus. Lineage (NCBI taxonomy): Bacteria > Pseudomonadati > Pseudomonadota > Gammaproteobacteria > Oceanospirillales > Oceanospirillaceae > Litoribrevibacter > Litoribrevibacter albus. Next base: position 187,785 of record NZ_BSNM01000011.1, read on the forward strand.
GCCAGAAATCAGCACCCTTCAGGTCTTTCTTCTTAGCCAACTTAGGTGCACACGCCTTTTGCGCGCCGGAACGTTCTAACTTCCGCAAAACCTTATCCTGATCTTTAGCCAAACTGTCCATCGCTTCTTGAGGTGTCTTGGCACCACTGGAAGCGTCCCCGATATTTTTCCACCAAAGAGGCGCGAGTTTAGGGTAATCCGGCACGTTGACCCCGGTTGGCGTCCAGGCTTTACGCGCCGGACTGCGATAGAACTCAACCAGTCCACCCAGTTTTGGTGCCACATCCGACATGGCTTGCGATTGAATATCCGACTCACGAATCGGCGTTAGTCCAACAAGGGTTTTCTTCAAAGAAACGGTTTTGGAAACCGTAAATTGAGCATACAACCAAGCCGCCTGGCGACGTTTTTCTGGTGTGCTTTTGAGTAATGTCCAGGAACCGGCGTCCTGATAACCTAACTTCTGGCCTTCTTCCCAATAGGCACCATGAGGTGACGGTGCCATACGCCATTTTGGTGTGCCATCGGCATTCACTACAGACAAACCTTCTTTGATCATGTCAGCGGTAAAGGCGGTGTACCAAAACATTTGTTGGGCGATGTTCCCTTGAGATGGAATCGGACCGGCTTCACTGAAGGTCATTTCTCGTGACCCTGGTGGTGCATACTTATCCAACCACTCAATGTACTTGGTGATCGAATACACCGCAGCCGGGCCATTAGTCGCTCCGCCGCGCTCTACAGACGAACCAACCGGATGGCAGTCTTCCATTCGAATACCCCATTCATCGACTGGTGTACCGTTTGGAATACCTTTGTCCCCAGCTCCGGCCATAGACAACCAGGCATCAGTGAAACGCCAACCTAACGACGGGTGTTTTTTACCGTAGTCCATGTGACCGTAGACTTTCACGCCGTCAATCTCACCCACATCGTTGGTAAAGAACTCGGCGATGTCTTCATAGGCGGACCAGTTCACCGGCACCCCTAATTCATAGCCATACTTGGCTTTAAACTTGGCTTTTAAATCGTCCCGTTCAAACCAATCGGCACGGAACCAATAGAGGTTGGCAAATTGTTGATCCGGGAGTTGGTAAAGTTTTCCATCCACCCCTTTGGTGAAATCGAGACCAATAAAGTCATCAATATCCAACGTTGGTAAGGTCACTGCTTTTCCTTCGCCGGTCATAAAATCGGACAAAGCAATCACTTCGCCGTAACGGCTGTGTGTTCCGATCAAATCGGAATCATTGATGTAAGCATCAAAAATGTTTTCACCAGTGTACATTTGTTGTTGAAGATGCTCGATTACATCACCTTCACCCGTTAATACGTGCTCAATTTCAATACCGGTGATATCGGTAAAGGCCCTTGCAAGGGTTTCTGACTCATACACGTGAGTCGCAATGGTTTCAGAAACTACTTTGATTTTCATTCCTTTATACGGCTTGGCCGCATTGATGAACCATTTCATTTCTTCCATCTGCTCTGCCTGGGAGAGAGTCGAAGTTTTAAACTCGTCGGTCACCCACTTTTTGGCAGCTGCTTCATCCGCCAGTACGCCTCCCGAAACCAGTAGAGGGGTCAATGCCAGCGCTTTAAGCATGCTCGAATATTTCATAGTTCACCCTTAATTTATTAGTAACAAAATCAAACAGCTATCAATTATTAATCTGTTTAAGAGTAGTCAATTTCCTACACCACAACTGAGTAACTGCTCTAAACAGAATGTTGCTTATATTGGGACACTACGAAACACAGTATCTGCTACGGCCGAACGAAACAGAACCTGTGTTAGCGTGCTATCGGACACACGCACTACTCCCTGTTTTTGCACAATATTGCGGTTTTATTTTCTGGATACTTGTGAGAGCAAGAGCTCATGAGTACTCTTAAAGAAGGTGGGATTACTCCCTCACTTCAGTAACGAGACACATCATGAATAAAGTCAGCCAGGAATCCGTATTTGATAGTTTGGACAAGTCCAATGCTGAACTCTTGGCGAACCAAGACATCAACCAACACTTAAAAGTGGCTTACTGGGCAAATACCCAAGATCGGGTGGTCTATAACGCAGATCAGGTACATACCCTGAGCTTTTATCTGGAAGGTGGGGAAGGTTCCAAACGACTTGATATTCAAAGCGGTCATGGTCATTCCGGCAGTCTCTGCTTATTCCCTCAGTACCATCACTCTGTGTGGGAGATTACCTCCCCCTTTAAATTCGCACACCTATACTTCAGTGACGAATCGATCAAACAATTTGCAAGTACCACCCTGGATATGGAACCTCGATTAATTGAGATTCCTGAATTGACCTTCCATGATGATCAACAACTCGTGGCGTTGGCTCGCCAATTGTTTTTAACGTCAGATACATCCTCACTTTGCTATCAGCAGAATACGTTAGAAATCTTCCGATACCTGTTATCCGACACTCAGTATTGCCTGAACAAGCATCTGAAATTAACGGGGGGCCTAAGCCCCAAAGCACTTATTCTGGTGAAAGACTATATTCATCAGCACTTCGATCAGAGCATCTCCATTGCGGATCTTTCCGATCAGGCGAATCTCAGTGACTTCCACCTGCTTCGTATGTTCAAACAATCCACGGGATTCACGCCAAACGATTACGTGAATCACGTGCGCGTCGAAGCGGTGAAAAAGAACTTAGCGACTAACAGCGCCTTGAGCCAAATTGCACAGGAATGCGGATTCAGTAACCAAAGCCACATGAATCGCACCTTCAAAAAATGGACGGGACTAACACCCGGTCAGTTCCGATCTGCAGTCAAAAATTGAGCCCTATCAGAATAAAAAACCTTTTTGGTAAACATCACCTCTAAATGCTCGCCAACCACAAATATAAAACACCAACGTAAAAAATATTAAACACACGCAATCAATCGGTGTTACACTCAGTGCATTGTTTTTGGTATCAGCTCGAATAATAAGGAATCCAAATGAGTTCTCGAAACCAACATTGGCTGACAGAATTACCCGATGCCTTCCAGACCTATCAAAATGGCCGTAATGTGGATGAGGTTGAGTGTATCGTTCCTGATCTGGCCGGTATGTCACGTGGTAAGGCGATGCCGATTAAGAAGTTCAGTCCTGACCATGAAACCTACCTGCCCATCTCCATCTTTTATCAAACCATTACCGGCGAAGACGTCGAGCTGGACATCGACGACCAATGGGCCGAAAGCGATATTGTTCTTAAGCCGGACATGAGCACCGCCAAAGCTGTGCCTTGGGCTAAAGAAGCGACCTTGCAGGTCATTCATGATTTGTTTTATCGGGATGGTAAGCCGGTGGAACTGGCCCCCAGAAACGTCTTAAAACATGTCATCGAGCTATACCGAAAACAAGGCTGGGAGCCCGTTGTTGCGCCTGAGCTGGAATTTTATTTGATTAATCCGAATCTGGATGCCAATGAGCCAATTCAACCACCGATCGGTCGAACCGGTCGACAAGGTGCCGGGCGTCAATCCTACTCAATGTCTGCCGTGGACGAGTATGGCCCGGTGATTGATACCATCTACAACTACGCCGAAGATGCTGGCTTAACCATTGATACCGTGATTCAGGAAGACGGTGCCGGCCAGGTAGAGATCAATCTCACTCATGGTGATCCGGTGCATTTAGCCGATCAGGTGTTCTTCTTCAAACGTATCATTAAGGAAGCGGCACTGAATCATGGGATGTTTGCCACCTTCATGGCGAAACCGATGAAGGAACAACCCGGCTCTGCGATGCATGTTCATCAAAGTGTGGTGGATATGGAAAGCGGTAATAACATCTTCAGCGATACTGATGGCAATGCCACTGAAACCTTTATGCATTTCATCGGGGGCAGTCAAAAGTACATGCCGTTGGTGATGCCTCTGATCGCGCCGTATGTGAACAGCTACCGTCGCTTTGAATCCGATACCAATTCCAGTGCACCCACCAATGTGGAATGGGGATACGACAACCGAGCCACAGGTTTGCGCGTTCCCGTCTCTGGTGCTCAGGATCGTCGCCTTGAAAATCGGGTGATTGGTGTGGACTGCAATCCCTATCTAGCCATTGCGGCCAGTCTCGCGTGTGGCTATTTAGGCATCATGGAAAAAATTCAACCCAGCAAACCCGTGACCGGTGAGTTGGAAGAAAGTGACTTCGCAATTCCTACTACGCTCGATCATGCGCTGAACCTGTTCCACAATGCGCCTGCCATTCGGGAGGTATTAGGTCGATCCTTCTCTATGGTGTACGAGGAAGTTAAACTGGCAGAAGTTCGTCAGTTCCATCGTGAAATCTCCCCTTGGGAACGCGAGCACCTACTGTTGAACGTATAGTTCGATTTAACCATCGAACTTACTCGGCTCACCTGATGGTCGAACATTCAAAACCATCAGGTGTAGCGACTGGTTTCAAACAAAGCACGATGCCCTTCCAGCTCATTAATCAGAAATTTCCGTAAGGTTTGTATGCGTGCCGTTTTACGCAAGTCCACATGGTTTAATACCCATACCCCCCACTCCGAAGGCGCTTGAGCAAAAGGTAACTGCTGAATCAATTGATCCGGCGTTTCACGACCAGCGCTCATCAATAGCTCTGGGTAATAGCAGGCAATGCGGGCGACCCCCATGCCAGATCGAACCGCCGAGTACATACTGGCAAGGTCGTCTACCCACATCACGATTTCACTGTTCGGAAACAACGTTGCCGCCCATTCCGGGGTCTCCTGCTCATCCTCCCAGACGATGATCGGAACCACATAATCCGGGTCTTTCAGACAAGCAAGATCAAAATCTTTTGAAGCATAGATGCCATGCTGCATTCGACAGACCTTTTTTCCCACCAGCATGTCAGGCGGGTTACCGGTTTTACGCACCGAAATATCCGCTTCACGGTTCACCATATTCAATAAGGTATCGGTGACTCTCATATTGATCTTAATGCCAGGGTATTGAGCTCGGAAACGCGATAACGGTTCGGCCAATAAGCATTCATAAATATCGTGAGACATGGTGAGATTGATCACCCCTTCCAGCCGCTGATCCTGCCCTAACAACGTCCGGGAGACACTGAGACTCAGCGTCTCCATCTCCAAAGCTTGTTCATAAATCGCATCGGCCGCTGCCGTCATCACATAGCCGTCGCGTTGACGATCAAACAAACGCACACCGTGCTTTTCTTCGAACGCCTGAATCCGACGAGAAACCGTTGAATGATTCACGCCCAGCACCTTGGCTGCTGACGAGACGCTGCCTTTACGGGCAACGGCCAGGAAATACCGTATGTCATCCCAATTATTCATAACGTTGCTCTTTATTTAGTCACGCTTAATTTAGCCACTCTTATTCAGCCATTTGGATTCAAACTATTCGGATTCAAGCCACATGACTAAACAGCGGGTAATGATTTTTATATGTGCATTTTTGCACAACTGTAACGCATTTTTTGAGAATTTATTATCAGAAAGTCCTCTCTTACACTCCTCTCATCCTAACCACCAATCGAAGAGAGATGCTTATGAAACTTTCATTCACTCACGTAGTAGCCCTTGCTGTTCCTGTATTGGTCTCTGCCAGTTTCATGCACGCCAATGCAACAGTCAGCAAAGAACACCAAATCACATCAACAAAACTGCTTAGTGCGAATTTTGATGCAAGAGAGGTTGTCCAGATTGAAGCAGGAAGTTTCCACTTCTTACCAGGACAAGTAGCGCCGTTACATACCCATCAGGCGCCCGCCATCGGCTACGTTGCAAAGGGATCGATTTTATATCAAGTAGAGGGAGAACAACCTGTGCTGTTGAAAGCGGGGGACGCCTTCTATGAGCCTACCGGGTCAAACATTCTTCGGTTTGATAACGCCTCAGCCACCGACAAAGCAGTCTTCATTGATTTTAATTTCCAACAAAAGAATGAGCCATTTATCGTCTTTGAAACACCCCCCACTGAAGCCATCGACCGTCGGGCACTGCCAACAGTGAGTTTGACCAACAGCACTCTTACCGGTCAGACCATTGATGAAGTGAACGTGTTTCATACAGAGCTAACACCGAACTCTCAACACAAACTCCAACCGAACTTACCTGTCGTGGGCTACGTTGCAAAAGGCACTATCAAAGTCCGACGTCCCGGCAAAATCATTGATCGGTTCATTGCCGGAGAGAGTTACCACATCCCGGCCAATCAAGCGGTCACACTGTACAGTGCATCGCCTGACATTGCGGCGGAAGTGATTAGCTTTGAGATGAAACGCTAGATTGCGACTGGATTGATAGGGTGATTAAAACTGAAACTTCTTCCGATAGTCGGCTGGCCCAATACCCACCCGGGTTTTGAACAGTCGCCGGAAGGAGTTACTGTCTTCATAGCCAATTTGGTAAGTAATCTGGTCAAAATTGTTTTTGGTGGTTTCCAATAAGAACTTGGCCCGTTCAATTCTCAGGTTCTGCAAATACTGATTGGGCGTATCCCCTGTGGCGTTCTTGAAACGTCGAATAAAGTTGCGGACGCCAAAGTTGAATAACACAGCAACATCGTCAAACACGATGTCTTGATGGTAGTTCTGCTCCAACCATTCCTGTACCTGCAGAATTTCCTGATCTTCATGATTCCGCTTGAAGTTGTACTGCACATAGGGCGTTTGCGTGCGACGACTGGTATCTACCAATAATTTTCGGGAGCATTCCGAAGCCAACTCCGGCGAGCCAAAACAGCGGATTAAGTAGATCAACAAATCAATGGCCGATGAAGCGCCACCCGAGCAATAAAAGCCCTGATCATCAGTCACCGTATAATCATCTTTGATGATCACCTGTGGGTAACGTCGCTGAAATTGTCTCAGAAACATCCAATGAGTGGTGGCTAATCGCCCATCCAACAAGCCAGCTTCCGCCACCACAAACGCGCCGGTACAAATAGAAGCCACATTCGCACCTTGCTCAGCTTTTGTTTTAAGCCAATCACTGTAGGGTTGAAGGGTATGCAATACCGGGAGAATGTTAAACATAAAACCTGGCACTATGATCAGATCGGTTTGCCCGATATCATCCAGCGCCTTTGAAGGCGTCAATGTTACCCCACCGGTACATTGAACCGGCCCGCCATCAAACGAGGCCGTTTCCATTTGAAACAGCTGCGTTGATTGAGACTCCTTATTTCTCCGTTGGTTGAACCAGTCCATAGCATTGGCACTGTCAAACATCTCCAAGGTAGTGGTAATGCTGCTTGAAGAAGAGTACGGCGCCATCATTACGGTCACATGCAGGGGACGCACCCGATGTTTTGAACCAGTTTCATGAGTGGCTTGAGGTACTGTTCTTAGGTTAGAGGTACCGGCAGGTTTGGAATTTATAGGCGCATTCACAGTTTTCACTTTTCACATGTTTTATGTCATTTACGACCTTAGCAGCTAATTCGCTCAATGACTAACATGATTTCATTCACAGGGTATCGCTCTCCAACACCGATAGAGAACTAACAAGTACCCGATTTACGTTTGGATGTTTTTATGACCTCACAAGCACGACTTTCACTGACTGCGCTGTTTATCACCAGCTCGATTATCTGGATCAGCGGGAATGGCATTCTTCCGTTGTTACCCATTTATGCCGAATCGTTAGGCGCGAATAACTTTGAAATCGGGTTGTATCTGGCCTTCTCCTATGCCTGCCTGGCAATGGGGGCTGTTGTGGCGGCTAAGACAGTTCACTCCCAGCACAGCGCAAAACAGATTATGGTCATCAGTGGTGCCCTATCCATCCCGATTATCTTCTGCGTTGGGCAAGCCCGCTCACTTTACGAGCTGGTCGCGTTTACCTCCCTGATCTGGTTGCTCGGGGGCGCAGGGTTCAGTGCATTGAATAGCATGATGGCCAAATTGACCGATCATAAGCATCGGGGCAAAGTCATGGGTCTGTTAGCCATCACCAGCCCGATCGGATCGGTCATCGGTGGGGCATTCTCGGGGCCAATCGTAGATCTCTGGGGCTTTGATGCACTGTTTTTCACACTCGCCCTAATCAATATGTTGTGGCCGGTGTGCGGACTTATGGTTCGCACTGATGAGTCCATAACCACCATCGAGATTAAGACCCCTACTCGTGTTGGATCAACAGTGTATCTGCCACGAGTAAAACAACAGCAGCATTGGAATTACCAACTGATTTCAGCGGCGTCGTTGTCGTACATGAGTTATTACATTGCGTTATTGGCCACCTCGTTGATCATGAAGGATGCTGGTTATTCAGCCACCGAAATTTCCAGCACCGCGATCATCGGGGGTTTAGCCGCCATCCCCTTTATATATGGTGCCTCCCATGCTTCAGACATCTTCGGACGCAAAGCCTTTTGGATTTTCAGTAACCTGATTGGCGCCATTGCCCTGATATTACTGTCGGTGGCTGAGTCCATCGTAACCTTCTGGATAGCCGCATTTATGATTCGTTTCCTCTCCTCAGGCAGCCGAAGCATCGGCAGTGCCTGGATCATTGATCTCTGCTCCCCCAATCGAACCATAGAACCGACAGGCCATAGAGTGCACACCGAAACACTTGTTCGATATGCCCCGAGCATCAATTTCCTGAAAAATCAGTGGGTATCCATCCAAGGAACACACATAAAAAGCAACGCATTCAGTGAAGAAAAAGCGCTGGCCTTGATCAGTGCTACCCCTTGGATTGGAGGGATTATGGGTTACTTAGCGTATGGCAGTGCCAGCCTTACCTTCACAGCTTCAAGTTTATTGATCACGGCCGTAGTCATACCGCTGCTAAGCATAGGTTTGGTGTTAACCATTAAGCATTCACCTTTTACTTAGCGTTATAGAACCAGCAAAACAGAGCTAGCAATACAGACCTAGTACACGGAAAGAACACTAAGAGTTTATAAACAACACCCTAGAAACGAGGTGCCTCATGACACAAGTGCAAAACAGTAGCGCAACGACAGAACGTCTAAAGAAAACAGATACGCGCTCAAAAACACGGAAGAAGCTGTTCACTCATGTTGTAGAAAGCAAGGATGCGGATGACACTTTGCTAAGGGACATGTGGCGGATGCGATTAAAATTTCTGACGTTGAGTATTCCGGAAGAAGAGGATTACGCCATCTTCAAAGATTACTGTACCCGTCCCGACACATTTCTGTTTACCTTCCGGGGAGAAGACAATGAAATGGGCGCCTTCTTTACCTTCTCATTTCATCCGGTGAACAAGCCCGGCCACAAAGCCTTGATGATTCACTCCAAGTATTATTACGTGGATACGCCTTATCGCGGGCACCCGAAAATCACCTCTGCTGCATGGCCGATGATGCCAAAATTTATTTGGCGATATGGCCTACGTCGCATCTACTTCGCAGCGTTTACCTTCCCAACCAGCTTTGTCTCACTCAGCCGAACTTTTGGTCGTGTTTACACCATTCAGGGTGACCTGGCGCAGCCTTGGGAAAAAGAAATGTTAGAAGCACTGGCAGCCAATCTGAATGGCAATAATTGGGATACCAACGAAAAGCTGATCTGCAATATGGGCGTGCCTCAAGCAGAAGAAAAAGCGGCTTCTAAAGGGGTTACGGAGCTGAGGAAGGAATACGAACGCTACAATCCAAACTGGCGTGACGGGAAATCGCTCCCGATCATGATGCGCTTTGATTTAGCAACGATGAAAAGTGTGATTGGCACCAGCCTAAGGAGGAACAAACGTAACAAACAATAACTGGATAACTGCACAGACGAGAGCCTCTAAAAAAATTATCAAACGGTTTGAGGCTCTCTGATTTCAATAGTGGTGCACTTTATTTGCATATTAAATACGGCTTTAGCATATTTAATGCGGCTTATGCCGAAATACTCATCCAGTAAGCCAATAACACCAAACCGCCTATGACCACAGAATAAGCCGACAACAGCAATCGCCAATGCCAATCGACATGCCTTAACTCCATAAAGTGATCGACCACCAGCTGACTTTTAGCAATCAACAAGCCCAAGGTAACCACTGCGCCTAACATACCGGCATGACCGGCACTGCCAATCACCGCCGCTAATAAGGTGGCGAGCACGAGAAAGAACCAAACCCAAGTGACTTTCTTAACACTGATCACACTCTGCTCAGTATTTCTATCAGACAAATCCGCCATCGTTTTCCTCCAAGGTGATACTCTCGTTCAGATCGTAATTCCCGTTCAGATCGTAATTCCTGCTTAATGCAGTACATAAACCAGAGGGAAGAGAATGATCCAAAGCAGATCGATCATATGCCAGTACGAAGCACCACTCTCAACGACCGCCACTTCCTCACCAGAATAGGCGCCCTGACGAGACTTGAACGACAAGATGGCTAAAACCACCATGCCCAATAACACATGCGCAAAATGGAAAAACGTCAGGAAGAAATAAAACATATAAAAGGTGTTGGTATGGAGGCTAAAGCCCGCATCTAATGTTTCCGAATACTCCCAAAGTTTCACCACCACATACACAGCACCGCACACCAGCGCCCAATTCAGCCAACGAGAACACCCTCTTTGATTGCCTTGATGCGCTTCAATCACTGCCCGAACAACAAAGTAGCTGCTGGTGATTAACGCCAAGGTGTTAATCACACCAGCAGTTCTGTTGAGATGATGAAAGCCTTCCTGAAACATCTCCAAGTTGTTAAGACGAACAAAGGCATAGGCCACAAAGAAAATAGAGAACACCGCCAATTCCGCCAGGATGAAAAACCAAATCGCCAAATCACCCGGTAGTGGTTTGCTTGTCTTCAATAACTCATCACCTGCCAATGCTTGAGGTGTCGTTTGAGGAGAGGTGTATGTCATAAGCCATCCAGAAAGAAGATCAAGATTAGATCATACCTAATAGTAATTTTTAGCTTATGACCGAAGTCAATAACCGAGTATTTTAATCAAGTATTTAATACATAGAATGCTTCTATCCTATAGCACAGTAACGAATAGATAAGCCTGAACCTCTAGGGAGCCTGCGGATTCGCTGTAATACCATGTAATACCCTTTTATCTATTCATCTTCCAATCTTACTCACAGCTCCCACTTCACGTCTTTGACGTATCTTCCTTTGAACCTAGGGAACCTCTGAACAAAAGGTTCAAGGAAATAGCAATTGCTCAAATCGATAGATTAAAGGAATAAAAATCATGAAAAGCTTGGATTCATATGTGAAATACATTGCTGTGGCAGTATTAACACTGCTTTTGTTAGGCTGTAACGGGCAACAAACACAGTCGGATCAACCCTCCGAAACGGAAAACACCGGTCAGATGGATAACGCCAACGCTCAGTATTCACCCAATATGGAGGCTTGCCTCCCTGACCCTAGTTGGCTTAAAAATCCCCAATTACCCACTGAAATCGCATCAACAGACACCTTCTGCGACTTTTATAAGTTTTCTTTACAGTCTTTCATTTACTTCCTGAGTAAGAATAAAGACACCCAAACATGGAACTTCGAAAACATCGATAAGTTCCCTGTTTATAACTATGCAAATACGGGCGCCTCATGTACGGATAAACCAAATGATTTATCGGTGAGCATAAATCAAGCGAAAGGTAATGCTGTCATTTATGACCAGAATAAAAACGTTGTTTATTACTCCGTTCATTTTACCCGTGAACTCTGTAACGCCCCTAAGCAAGGGGATCTGCCGGTAGGTACCATTGAACTCAAGATGGCATGGCGGATCATCTCCGACTATGACAAAAGCCGATACGTTAACATCACCAGAGACCTCGCAATTACCAGTGCTGATGGTCAACAGAGAAACCTGGAAAACGTGACGCTTGGGTTGGCTGGCATTCATATCATTCAATCAACGAAAAACCACCCAGAGATGATGTGGGGAAGTTATGAACATGTGGATAACAATCCGGATTGCCAACCTAAAGCCTATAAAAGCAACTTCTCATTTACCAGCCAGGCTTGTTACAGAAGCTTAGTAAAAGGTCACTATACAGATCCGGCCTGTAACTTTAATGAGGCACCAGAAACCAATAATCTAACAGGTGGGCCTACTGAAATTTGCCGCGTATTCCCGGATGGTTCTGATGCTTCAAACCCGCTTTACTATAAAAATTCACAAGGCGTTCCTTATGATGAAAACAAATACGACCTCAATATCGATGCGATCAATCAGTTAAACAAGGCAATGACCGCCAGTAATTATTTTGACAGTGAACCGGTCTTAAAAAATTACTACATTGCCGGTGGGTTATGGTTGAATGACGTAAAAGAACCTTCGTCAGTGGCAGATAATCAACGCGGGTCGTTGGAGCTTACCAATACCTTGATGGAAACAACCGTTCAAGGGGGGGATGTATCTAAGAGTGGCGATCTATTAAATTGCTTCGATTGTCACATTTATAAGCCAAACGAAACGACTACAAGCGGCCTTAGCCACATCTTCAAAAGTATACAAAGCCCGAAAGGTATAGCGCACTCATTTGAGGGCCATAAATAGAATATTCAGCACCCTTTAGCTAATAAAACGCCTTGAATTACCAAGGCGTTTCTTAGTTTCAAATCGCCTTAAACATTTAATTCAGAGCACTTAGAATCCGCTTCTTCTTAAATCCTTGAATGACCTGATTGTTCACAATCATCAAGGGGACACCGTTACCACCCAATGCCTTGTATTGTTCATCCCCAACCGCAGATTCTTCAATATCGTATTCAAAATACGCAATGCCCTGCTCTTCAAACAAAGCTCGCGCCTTAGCACAATAACCACACCATGAGGTGGCATACAGAACCACCGGCTCTGTATGGCGATCAGCAAACTCGGCAGCACGTTGTTCAATCACACTTGGTGGTGGCGGGTTGAGATAGACATCAATGGCATCACGCTTTTGATAGACAAACAGCCCAATCAAAAGCACGCCTAAAATAATTTTGCTGTTCATAACTTCTCGTCCAGTCCCTTGTTACTCGGTATACGTCCCTAAAACCCGACGATCATAACACAGTCAGATCTAACCCTTGAAAACCGCATATCTATTGATATATCAACGCTTGGAATATCAATTAGTCGGCAAGTTCATTTCTCATCAAAACCGCTTTTCACTATCGTGCAATCTTGAGGTTGGGTCCGGGTTTACAACTCGTAGGACGTAAAGCAGGCAAGTGCTCTGTAAACAAGAATCAATGAATTCCCTAACCAATTAACAACACTCGATTCAACGAATAGGTGATGCAATGAGCAAGTATTATCTCTGTCAGATTTCCGCCCCTGAAATAACCTTCAAAGCGGTGCTTTCTTCCAATCAATTGGAAGATCAAGGTAAGACCGTGTCCAATTTTGATTTGCCGGAAGACACCAAAATTACAGTTCTTAGAAAAGTGATACAGAACAGATTCTTTAATAGTTCATTAGTTAAGCTGGTGCCCTGATATTCGATGAATGCCTTGTACTTCCTGATTCTGCTGATATTCCTCAGCCAACTCATTGCGTTGTTATTTTACGAAAGCAATTAACTCCTCGATTCCAAAAGCCAGAAACTGGAAGCAGAGAACACTTTCCTCAGAAGATAAGCAGAACAGAAACTCACCGTATTGACTATGAGTAACGATGGGATAAAAGTGCAGAAGCAGCACTTCAGTCACATTTGAGAGAAGCTCAAATAGTGAAACTGAAGTGATCTAGTAAAAATTGATGATGTTCGAATTGATAACGGACAAATTAATAAAGTAAAAAGCGATGCAGTGAAAATAGCGCTATCGGGAGAGTTCGTCCTTGGCTTGTCGAATTAAATCTTTATACAAATCATTAAAATACCGACCCGATTGTTTCGCCTTTTGAAGAATGCCGGACAGCAATTCTTTAGCCTTATCCTTCTCACCCTGTGATTTCAAAAACAACGCATAATAAAAAGTGGCTTCCGGCCCGGTGTAGTACTGATGCAAGGCTTCATACTCGTGTCGAGCGGAGATCGCATCCTTCAACTGTTCCAATGCCCTTGCATACAAAAGATGCGCATCCTGGTTTTTATAATCTGGGTTGCTATCAATCAGTTTGTCGAGTGTTTCCTTAACGTCTGTGTAGCTCTTGAGCCCAAAATCAGCTTTCGCTATCCCAAACAATAATTCGGGGTCACTTTGATGAACCCCAGTTAGTCCCTTGCTGTATAAGTCCTTCGCTTGCTGGAACATGCCTTTTTCCAAGCATTCTTCAGCCAAGGCTATGGTGTTATGAACCGTTGGAGCAATGGAATAATTTTTAGCCGCTTCGTTAAGGTCTTTGTTAGGGTTAAGGACGGACTGCACTTTATTTCCGGCTTTTCTACCGGTACGGCTACTCGCCAATTCCGGATACACTTCCAAAATGAAGTAGGCAATCGACCCAGCCAAAGGCAACATTACAATGATCCATATCCAGGTAGTGCTTCGCCCGGTTTTAACCACATGAATCACAAAGCAGACTTGAATTAAAATAGAGAGAATGAAAATAGGCATTGATTAGAATCTTCCTTTTTATTGATTACCTTCATGTATCAATGAAGGCAATAATCAGCTCATCCACGAACTCCATTCGCGGCCATCAAATTTTGTGCTGCATTTGTCACACAAAACAATCGCAAGATCAACAAGAAGGCGCGTTTAAGCCCACTTCTCTCTCGGTGATACATAGTTATTGATCGCCTCTAACAAGGCCTGTGGACTGTCCGTATGAATCAGCATGTCGGCATAATCAGGCTTTAAGAAACCTGCGGAGGTCATCGTAGAAATCATATCTTTCAAAGGATCGTAATAGCCATTGGTGTTGTAGAACGCACAAGCCTTAGTGTGGTAACCCAACTGCGCCCAAGTCCAGGCTTCGAAGATTTCCTCTAATGTGCCCGCGCCACCTGGTAAAGCGACAAAGGCATCAGCCAAGCGCGCCATCTCGGCTTTACGTTCGTGCATATCCGCCACGACTTTTAATTCGGTTAACGAAGGATGTGCGATCTCTTTTTCCTGAAGCGCTTCAGGAATAACCCCAAACACCTCACCGCCGGCATTCAGACAAGACTGAGCCACAATGCCCATCAAACCGACATTGCCACCACCATAGACCACAGCAATCCCTTGCTCGCCAAAGTACCGCCCCAGCTCAGCCGTCGCCTCAGCAAACACAGGATCAACCCCAGCACTGGAACCACAAAATACAGCTATTTTCATAAAGGCTTCTCTTTACATCCAACCCATCAAACAAAACGACTGCAGGAAACACGCGCTTCCTCGCTCGCCTCTTCAATTTAAACCTATACTGAACTAACCCTTAAAAGAAAACGAGTCCCAACCTCAACTATGCTGGACGAAATTACCGAGTTTAAATTTAAACTTAGATTATATCTTTCGATTTTTGGTGCAGCAGCGGCCTCATTTTTCAGCGCTCTTCAAATCAGTCGGGGTGACAACATCACCGGCCTCATTTCCATTCTGGGGTGCACCTATTTTCTGATTGTTATTTATTTAATGATTCAGAAACGGATCTATCTTTGGAAGGGCAGAGGGTTCTTATTTTTTATTCCCATCACCATTCTTAACCTAATTTACCTTCGCCCTGAATTCGGAATCTATTGGGCTTATGTGGGAGTAATCAGCTTTTTCCTGGTCATGGAACTCAAAGAAGCCACCGCTGGGGTATTGGTATTCTTGGCGGGCGTTTTTTACCTCTCCTACCCTAACCACACAGAATATGTTCTGTATCGGGTCTATGGCACCTTAACGTTAGTTGCGCTATTTACCTTTTCGTTTTCTTATTTAAATGATCGCCTGCATCAGCGTCTTAACAAAATCGCGACCTACGATCCCTTAACTAATGCATTGAATCGCTATACCTTCAACGCCGCCGTAGAAAAAGAGTTGTTCTCCTGCCAACGATATAACACTCAGGCAACCCTGCTGCTTTTGGACGTGGATCACTTCAAACTGATTAACGATACCTATGGTCATCAGGCCGGAGATAAAGTACTGAAGGAATTGGCTCAGGTCATCATGCAGCGCATCCGCGCTACCGACCAACTGTTTCGTTATGGAGGGGAAGAATTCGCATTGCTTCTGCCTCAAACCTCCATTGAAACAGCACTGACAGTAGCCGAAGAACTCAGAAAAATGGTTGCTCAGCATGACTTTAATATCTCTAGACAAGTCACCTTCAGCGGTGGTCTTTCTCAAGTGAATGCTCAAGAAACATTAAAAAGCTGGGTCAGACACTGTGATAACGCGCTGTATCAAGCCAAAGAGCAGGGCCGGAATTGTATTGTGATTGAGCAAGGAGAGTCTCAGTCATAGCCTGCCTTCAATCTCCTTCCACAAATACTCCACAATCAAAGGCTGGGCTTTGGCTGTTGGGTGAAGGCCGTCTTCCTGAATGAACTCAGGGGGAACCCTTGTCGCCCCGGAAGCCGGGTCTTTAATAAACAAAGGTTCAAGCATGAACGGAACAAATCCTGTGCTATGTTCGTCTGATAATTGAATAAAAATATTATGGAACATTTGAGTATAGCGACGGCCATAGTTAGTAGGGATTCGCATCCCCAGCAAGAGCACTTCGATTTGTTTTGCTTGTGCGGACTGAATAATCTGAGACAAATTGCGTTTCATTTCAGTAAGCGATAAACCTCGAAGCCCATCGTTTGCCCCTAGCTCCAGAATCAATAAACTGGGTTGATGCGTGGTAAGTAAGTGCTCAATCTGGGACAAGCCTTCGACACTGGTTTGTCCGCTGATACTGACATTGATGACTTGGGTATTACGTTGTTCAGCATCCAGTTTTTGTTGAAGCAGCACAGGCCAACTTTGCTCAACCTCGATGCCGTATCCGGCACTTAAGCTGTCACCCAAAATAAGAATACGGCTGGCTTGTGCCATACTCACTGAACTAAACAGCAACAAAGTGAGTATAACTATCAGAGAGAGACCGCCGAAAAGAGCACGCTGCGGTAATGAGAAAGACCGTCGTTTCATCACTCTCAAATGTGTTAACGAATTATAAAATGGAATTGAATAACCCATGGTTGTAATCAAAGCAGAAAACCTCAGTAAGACCGTTTCGTTAGGCCAACAATCACTCACCATCCTATCAGGACTCAACCTGGAGGTGAATTCAGGTGAGACACTGGCAATTCTGGGGCGTTCCGGTTCAGGTAAATCAACCTTACTGAGCTTACTGGCGGGGTTGGATTCAGCCACCGGCGGCCTGATCTCACTCAACGGCAACGAGCTAACCCTGCTCGATGAAGATGGCCGCGCTGAAGTAAGAAACCAACATGTGGGCTTTATCTTCCAATCTTTTCAATTACTGCCCCATCTCACTGCACTAGATAACGTCATGTTGCCGCTGGAACTGGCCGGTGATAAGGACGCGGAGGAAAAAGCCAAGTATTGGCTAACAGAGGTTGGGCTGGGTAACCGCATGGATCATCAACCCAATCAACTGTCAGGCGGCGAACAACAACGGGTGGCCATTGCACGTGCCTTTGTCACTCACCCTGAAATCCTGTTCGCGGACGAACCTACCGGAAACCTCGACCCCAATACGGGACAAACCATTACCGATTTACTCTTCCGCCTGAACCAGCAACAAGGAACCACCTTAATTCTGGTCACCCACGATCATGAATTAGCAGAGCTGTGCCAGCGGCAAGTCTCGCTCGAAGAAGGTAAGCTGGTAGAACAGACCTCGTTGGAGGCACTGTCTTAATGTCTCCAAGTATTTCAATCGCTCGCAAACATTGGTGGAAAGACATTTCCAGCGCCGAAATGCGATTACTCTTCATCGCAACCCTGATTGCAGCCCTCAGCATGACGATGATCACCACCTTTACGGATCGTCTCACCCGAACCATGAGCTACCGGGCCAGTGAGTTAATCGTCGGGGATTTAACACTGCAAAGTCAGAACCCCATCAGTGAGAGCATCATCTCAGAGGCAAAACAACGAGGTTTCCTTCACTCTCCTGCACTGTCGTTTTCAACGATGGCCTTTGCCAATGACCAACTGCAGCTCACACAAATTCGAGCCGTCTCAGACAACTATCCCTTAAAAGGCACCATCACCATTGCCGATCAGCCTTTTGGTACAGGCGCGCCATCGGCTCAGCC
Source organism: Litoribrevibacter albus (assembly GCF_030159995.1). Classification (NCBI taxonomy): domain Bacteria; kingdom Pseudomonadati; phylum Pseudomonadota; class Gammaproteobacteria; order Oceanospirillales; family Oceanospirillaceae; genus Litoribrevibacter; species Litoribrevibacter albus. The sequence goes on from NZ_BSNM01000011.1 coordinate 205,881, forward strand.
TCCTACACCTGGCTCCGTCTGGGCAGAGCAACGAGTGATGCACGCACTGGGTTTGAGTCTCGGCGATACCGTTGAAATCGGTGACGCCTTGTTCACAGTGGATAAAATCTTAGTACAGGATGCAGATCGTTCCGGGAACTTCTACAGCCCGTTTGGGGCAATGATCATGCGAATGGAAGATGTAGAGAAAACGGCCGTACTTGGTCCCGGCAGCCGTATTTTGCACAAACATTATTTTAGAGCGCCACAAACTACATCCACTCAGGATCAAACGGATGATGTCACACAAACCCGTCTCATCCAGGAGTTTGCCGATTGGCTCACGCCTCAGTTAACAGAGCATGAGAAATTGAGGGGAGCAGTGTCCTCTGAAACCTCGATGGGATCAGCAGTTCAACGGGCACAACAATACCTGGGCTTAGCCAGTTTAGTAGCCGTGTTACTGGCAGGCGTTGCCATTGCCATGAGCAGCCAACGGTACAGTGAGCGCCATTATCAAACCGCCGCACTGCTACGTTGCTTAGGGGCTTCCCAACAACAAATCAGTCGCATCTTTCTCGTAAAGATTCTTATGACAGGAGTACTGGCCGTCACCCTAGGCAGTGCCCTCGGGTTTCTTGCCCATTACCTGCTATTTGAATTGATGAAATCACTGATTCCTTCAGACATTTTGCCAGCACGATGGACACCCGTACTGATCAGCATGAGTGCCGGATTAATCGTCCTCATGGCATTTTCCTTAGCACCGATTCAAAAGCTGAAGGAAGTGTCTCCGGTTCGGGTGTTAAGACGGGAACTCAACCCTAAACCGGTTAAACTCAACGCCTTCTACCTCATCGCCATCGTTTGTATGGGTGGCTTGGCGTACCTGCTGACGCAACACCTGCAACTGACGCTGATTTTCGTGGTGGGTCTGGTGGTCATGGCCGTGTTGTTTAGTGCACTGTCCGCCGCTCTGTTAGTAGCCCTTCATAAGCTGGCACCCAAACTGCCAAAGAAGGTTCAGCTAGGCTTTAATCAGCTGTATCGTCACCGTTACTATGCCATTTCCCAGCTCAGTGCTTTTGCCTTTATCTTCACGGCAATCACCTTGATTCTGGTGGTACGAACAGATTTATTTTCCCGTTGGCAAGCATCAATTCCCGCCAACACACCGAATCATTTTGCGATTAATATCTTACCCGACAAGATTAACGCCTTTGATCAATTCCTTAACAAGGCGGGTGTCGACGGCAGTGAATCCTACCCGATAGTGCGAGGACGATTGATTGAAATTAATCAGCAAATTGTTCAAGAAGCTGTTTCGAAAGAAGATCAACCAAACGCTATTCGAAGGGAGCTGAATCTAACCTGGAGTGAACACCCTGGGGCTGATACGGAAATTGTTGCCGGAAAATGGTGGCCTGAGCTCAATACCTCGTCCAATCAAGCTGCGACCGCTGCACATCAGGATGCTCGTAACTTTGAACATAACTACGTTTCCATTGAAAGTGAGCTGGCCGATAAACTTGGCGTAGCATTAGGCGATATTCTCACCTTCAAAGTCGCAGGCAAACGTCTTGATGCCGAGGTTTCAAGCATTCGCAAAGTCCAGTGGGATAACTTCAAACCGAACTTTTATATGATCTTTCCACCGGGCACGTTGAATGCCTTCCACCATACCTACCTCAAGAGCTTTTACATGGATGCCCAAGATCATCAAACCCTGATTGATCTTAACCGGGAATTCAAAGCGGTCAGTATCATTCCGGTCGAACAAATTATTCAACAAATCAGAGGCATTCTTGACCAGACTACAGTCGCGGTGGAGTACATACTGCTCTTGGTGTTAGCGGCGGGTTTAGTGCTGTTATTTGCGACCCTGCAAAGCACCCTGTCGATTCGACGACATGAGGCCGCTATTTACCGCACGCTGGGGGCTTCAGGCAATTACATCAACCAATTGGTTATCTACGAGTATCTATGGTTAGCGCTGCTGGCAAGCGGCTTGGCGATGTTCGCCACCGAAGCACTGAGCTTTGCACTCTACCATCGTATATTCGAAGCCGAATGGCAGCTCCACTGGTCGCTTTGGCTTGCTACGCCACTGGGTGCCATTTCAGTGATTGTTGCCAGCGGTTGGTACGGCAGCCGCCCGGTCATCCAGGCATCGCCTAATCGCTTGTTGAGGGAAGTTAGTTAACCCTCACATAATTAACTCGGGATTGGAATCAGGCAGGATCGACGCAGACCTGTAGGCAAATCAGAGCTGCACCGTAACACCCACCAAAGCCGTTCGGCCACGGGCGGGAAGCCCTTCTTCCAGCCCCTGTTGAGGCGACCGGGTACGATAAGAGACATCCCCAAGATTATAGATGTCCATTCGCAAGGCCACCTCTGGGGTTACTTCCGCTTGCATTGAGGCATTGAAGATCCAGTAATCATCCAAATAGGTTTTGCCATCTGGACCATTCTCTGTGGATAACACTTCATCGTGGTAATAACCACTGAGATTAAGATTCAGCGGATGTCGATGATAATTCGCGGAAAAGAAACCTAAGTTATCTGATACCGGCTCTGAATCGATGGTTTTAAAGATGTGAGTGTAACCGGAGCGAAGTAACAGATGATCACTCAAGGCCACGTCCAACTCATATTCCAACCCGTTTACTTCATCCTGACCAACGTTCTGAGGTTGGAAAGCCGTAAAGCCAGGCACCACATCGTCCACCAGCACAGGTTTGACCAGATTTTCATAGTGGTTATGAAATAGGGTTAACGTGGATTGCACCATATCTCGCTGGTAATGCCAGCTCAACTCGTAGGTATCCACTTCTTCGGGTTTTAAATCAGGGTTGGAAATTCCACCCGAGGCGATACCTGCGCGAGTTTCAGCAAACGACGGAGCACGAAATGCTTCACCATAAAGAAGTTTGAAGGTGTGTCGATTCAGGCTATAGACCATGCCTCCCCGATAACTGTTGTGGCTACCAAAGTCATCGTATTTATCGTGGCGAAGGCCTGCCGTTAGACTCAGGTTTTCAACGACTCGCCACTCGTCCTGAAGGTACAAACCTTTACTAATTCGGTCACCCGGCTCCAACAAATCATAGCGCACGCCGGCGATATAGAATCCGCGTTCAAGCGCAAAGTTATCTGTGGGTACCAGCTGGCCCGTTGCCGCCAGGTTATCGATATCAATGTTGGTCTGGAAGGGATTCAGACTGTTTTCTTCCTTCATCCAGGAACCACCAAAACTTAGTAGGTGATCCGGATGTAATTGCCAGGAAGCGTCCATTCCCACCCGTTCATGCTCAACCGTGCGGATATTACCGCCCACCATCAACTGCTGACTGCTATTGGTCCAATACAAAGGGCTGCCAGTGGGGTCAGGAACCGGGTTCTCAGGAAACAAGCCAAGGACGGTATCGTAATCGGATGAACTCTGCTCTCCGTGAACTAACAACTTAAAATCCGTTACCTCGTGTTGATAACTCACACGCAGTAATTCGTTATCCGTCTTGATTCGTTGATGGTCAATGGCTTGTGCTCCGCCGCTGATAAAATCCTCATTTGTGCGCTTGGCCAACCGATAATAGGCGCTGAAACCTTTAAAGCGCCCTTGCAGATAGAAATCGGTACGATGAATGGGATCTTGTGTCGGCTCGAATTGTCCCTGGAAGTCATAGAAGGCCGGATAGTGCTCACCATGATCCTGATAATCCTGGGCAAAAAGTGACACAGACAAATCAGACCATTGATGAGACCACTGAAGTGCGGCCTCTTGCGCATTATGACTTCCGGCTCTGAGTTTAATGTTGGACGAATCACGATCCGAGATCAGATTGATAACCGCAGAAAAGGCGTTAGCACCATAGAGCGCAGAACCCGGGCCCCGAATGATTTCCACTTGTTGAATGTTTTCCAGGGTAATTTGGCGATCTTGAGAAAACACGCCGCCAGTAATCGGATCATTTAACCGGGCGCCATCCAGCAACACCAAAACCTCCCGACCTACGGTGTTGGACTGTCGTCCACGAACGCTAGGAACACTAACACCACCTTCAGCATCGGTACGGGACATTTGAAAACCGGGCACAAAATTCAATAATTGATCAAGAGTTTCGACACCCATCCGTTGCATTTCATCCTTGGTATAAACGGAAACAGAGGATGGGGAGTTCTTAACCAACCGGCTTGTACCGGTAGAGACATCCACCGTAATGGTCATCAACTCTTCCAAAGACAACTCAAAGAAGTCGTAATGCTCAGAGCTGGCAAATTGAGCCCAACAAGGTACGGACCCCCCTAGTAGACCGAAACTCAGAAACCGAACAAGAGGGCTGCTTTTCATCGCAAAATCACTCCATCTAAGTGATTAAAATATAGACCAGATCTCATGCTTCACACCGACTCCAAAAACGCATCCGAGCGATTACATCAGCTCATATTCAGAGAAAATTGTTATCTCCCGAAGGACTTGATCTAGTATCAAAAATAGAAGCAAGCACAGCACACATGCTAAGAAGCGGGAGGACACATGGACACATTGATTGAATTTCTTGGTTGGGCCACGCTCATAAACTACCTGATTCTGTGTTTATGGTTCGGGCTGTTTGCGTTTGCAAAAAACTGGCTATATAACCTGCACACCACTTGGTTTGATATTTCCAAACCTCAGTTTGATGTCATTCATTACACGGCTATGGCGATCTACAAATTATTCATCGCCTTCTTTGCAATGATTCCGTTTTTTATTCTATTGGCTATCCGGTAGGGACAGCCAATGCTCAACTCGAACGCGCCTATCTGTTCATGCCTTAAACCGCGAAGGCTGACGCCGAGGTGTTGATATCGTTAACCACTTCTCCCAATCGAACGGTGGCCAAGGAAGTTTGCTCGCTGTGTTCCTTCAACGACTTGGACGATTCAAAAATATCGTGAATATAGCTGTTTAATTCATTGGCTGCGGCGGTTTGCTCTTCAACACTGGTGGCAATCTGAATGTTCATCATGCTGATCTCTGCCACTTTCTGAGTCATCTCACGCATCATTTGAATGGCCTGATCCGCCTGATGTTGACCTTTTGCCCCCTTCTCGCTGGATAAGGATACCGACGCCACCACATTCGCAATCACTTCTTTAAACTGACTTAACGTGCTGCGGACTTCTTCCGTGGCTGAATGGGTTCGAGCCGATAACGTTCGCACTTCATCGGCCACCACCGCAAAGCCTCTGCCGTGGTCTCCGGCTCGGGCAGCTTCAATCGCCGCATTCAACGCCAACATATTGGTTTGGTCTGCAATGTCCTGGATGGAATCTAACAATGTCTCGATGTCAGCACTGGTATCCTCTAACTGACCAATGGCGCTGACAGAATTCTGAACCTCTTCCTGCAAGGTTCGAATTGCATCCTGAGCCATGCCACTGATGGTTGTGGTCTCATTGAGTTTTTCATTCACGGTTCCTACAAAGTTGGCGGTCCCTTGAGCGTTTCGCGCCACTTCCTGAATGGCACACGACATTTCTTCCATGGCAGTTGCCGACTGCTCTACCTTCATGTGCTGTTCAGCCGTAGACAGATTCACTTGCTCTGTCATCACAGACATTTCAGTGGCCACATCCGTGATACTGTTTGCTGAGGTTTTGATTTCAGAAATGGCATGAGAGAGTTTTTGATTTAAGCCGTTAAAGGCACTTTCGAGAATGTCCAGTTCGTTGGTTTTGCTCTGAACCCGATGAGCCAGTTCATCGTCATTAATCAAACTCAACACGTACTGAATGAGTTTATTCAGAGACACACTGATGCTGTTTGAAACCAGTAAAACACTGAACAGGGTAATTACCGCCAACAGGGCTAAGGTGCCATATAGAATGGCCGTCACCGTCTCGGTTTGGTCATGTATAGCCACTTTGAGTTCTTCCTTGACGGAAGAAAAGATGGTTTCTAGATTATGAGCTGCCGCCCGGAGGGTGCCATGTAAGCCATCTTTATGGCTAAGACCTTTCATTTTCTCCGCTTCATACAGCGTCATAAATTGAGTTTGATAATCACTCAGAATGGGAATAATTTCTGCCTTTAAAGAAACCGGTACCTTAGTTTTGAACGTCTCAATAGACTGATTGAATTTGTCGATGTATTTGCTGTCCCGACGCAACATGAAGTCTTTCTCATGACGTCGTAACATCAGCATTTCAAACAAGAGCATGGGCTGGTTTTGAATTACTGCCTCAACTTGATGAATACTTCCCCTCAATGCACCATACAAACCACTTTTATGATCAAGCCCTATGGTCTGCTGATACTGCGCCAATGCATTGAAAGACTGTTGGTAGCTATCGAGCTCCCTTTTCATATCAGATAAATTGAGTGCGCTGTCCTGCAACTGAACCACCAATCCTCGCTCAAACTCAGACGACGTCGCTTTGGTCGTGTCATAGAGTCGATTAAACTCTTCAATGTACGCAGCATCTTTTCGAGCTAAAAAATCTTTTTCTGTCTTACGAAGCTCCAATACCTGCTCGGACAAGGTTTCCAGTGTATTGGCCAGCTCATGCAGTTGATGCAAGGATTCACTGGAGTAACGGCTCAGACCTCCGGTAATCAAAAAACCTACCGCAACCAACAACAAAATAATAATGTGCTTGTGACGAACGGATAAGTGCTGGCCCAATTCCATGTGACACCTCTATATGGTTTGTTTGAGTAGGCTGGTGAAGCTTTCTTCAGTCCAATCAATTAAGTATCGTAAACAAACCTATAGGTTTCAGATGAGAAGCACTGAAAAGCATGTAGGAGATCATCCGCGAATGGCTAGTGACCATTGGTCAGTCACTCATGCCAACTGAAATATTTGCATATACTCTTATAGGAATAGATTTCCGAGAGTAGATTATGCGTCGTATCCTGATCGGTTGTTGGTTCCTGCTAAGTTCATTCATGTGCCAAGGGTATGAAATTCAGATCGTTACTGAGGATTTCGCCCCTTACAGCTACAAAGAAAACGGAAAGCTCACGGGTATTTCTGTTGAAATCGTTGAATCCTTATTAGAACAATTGAACCTGCCTTCCAATATTCGGGTCTACCCTTTCAAACGCACCATCGAGCTGGCGAAAACCCGGAAAAATACGCTGATCTTCTCCATTATTCGAAGTGAAGAACGTGAACGACACTTTAAGTGGGTTGGTCGACTGGCTCCAATCACCACAGCCCTGTTCAAGTTAAAACAACGCACAGACATCAATATCCAATCCATTGAAGACATAGCAGAATTTCGGATCAGTGATATTCAAGGGTCTGCGGTCTGGGAGCATTTAAAGCGCTATGATATTGAGGTGCTTGAAATTCCCTCCACCGCTCAAAACATTCAGATGCTGAAGTTAGGACGAATCGACCTCACCAGTACTGTAGAACTCAATTTTTATCACACGCTCAGAGTGCTGGACTATTCGCCGAAAGAGTTTGAAGTAGCTTATGTCTTTGATGAGCTTTCAAGCCATCTCTGGCTGGCGTTCAACAAAGATACAGACGATAAAATCGTAGAAGACTTTCGAGAAGCGCTGCAGACCTTCAAGACGTCAGTTATGTTTAAATCGTTACTGAAGAAATACAATCCTAACTTAAATGATTAGTTGGGATCGTTAATGTAAATGCGGCCCCCCGTGATTGGTCATCATCAATAGAGATCTTACCTCCCAGCTTTTCTTCCAACTGTGTTTTTACAATGTACATTCCCAAACCGGTCCCGCCTTTGCCGCGTTCGGTTGTAAAGAAAGGCTCAAAGACATGCTCGATCACGTTGGTTTTCAGACCTTTACCATTATCAGCGTAGTGAATCAAAACCTCATCGCCTTCTAAACGAGCGGTCAGGTAAATTTTCCTTTCTTTAATGTCTTTAAAGGCATGGCACATAGAGTTCAAAAGTAAATTCGACAGGACTTGGTACAAGGCTCCGGGATTGATTTCCAAAGCGATGTTTTCCGGGATATCCAGCTCCACATGAATACCAGACTTGCTCAGCGTAGGGGTCAGTGTATTGAGAATATCCTGAATGTACTCGTGTAAAAGCACATATCGCTGTTCATTGGCCGCCTGATCCGACACCACCAATTTAAAACTGGTGAGCAGTTGTTCAATACGCTGCAATCCATTCAATACCAGCTGATTGCATTCTTTTACCTGGTTCAATCCCATTTCCAGATCGTTTTTTGTGATAGAACCATTTTGAAATTTTTGTTCAAGCTCTTCGATGCAATTGTCTAACCCTGTGATCCCGGTAATACCAATACCGACCGGGGTATTAATTTCATGGAAGGTACCCGCCATTAGTAAGCCGAGAGAGGCCAACTTATCTTTCTCAACCAACTGCTGCTGAGACGCCTTCATTTCATCAATCGCATCTTTCAACTGCTCATTTGAGAGTCGTAACTCTGCCGTCTGGCTATTTACTTCCTGAGCAAGATCATGAGTAAAGTTTTGGCTCTCTTTGACCGTTCTGTAACTGTAAATCGCCACACACACAATTGCCCCGGACAGCAGCATCAAACTCAGATAAAACCCTGTCCGTCGTTCAGCCCGATGCATTTCGGCACGTATTTCAATGTCCTGCATCCGCTCCACCGCCAACGCATCAATCAATCCGATTCGTTGCGTAGCCTTTTCGAACCACTCACCAGGGGTCATGTTTTCAGGATGGATAGCAGAATGAAGCGTGCTGATGGCGGCCTCTTCGATGGCTGTCACTTCTTGATATACAGGGGTTTCTATTAGCTGATGTAGAGCCGACTTCCCTTTGAAATTAGGATTCTGCTCCAGCCGGGAAAGATGATCAAAGTAGGACGCCTGAAACCAGATCACATCTGAATACTGAGATACATTGGCGTAGTGACTTGCGAAAACACCGTTTAAACGCCCACGAATTTGTCCTGCACGCTCCTTCATCCAAAGAAGATCCAGAAGGTGCAACAAGTCCCGGGCGAGTTCTGTGCCATTGATTCGATCTATTGAAAGCTGAATCGTATTTAACGCAAGACCAGTGACGTCAGAGTAGCTTTCAAAAAAGCTGTCCTGAGCATCCAGGCGATCCACATTCAGGCGTATTTCTCTGAGCATGAGATGACGATGAAATAGCTGCTGCAATGCTTGATGCGTATGCTCGTCAATGGAATTACTGTGGGTCTGAGTGTGTTTCAACAGCTTTTCGTAAGACTGATCGACGAGTGCTCGTTGTGCCTTCATCTGTTGTTGAAATTCGGTATGGTCGCTGGCAATAAATCCTTCGGTGTAGCCTCGCTCTTTAGCCAACGCATCCAGATACATCATCACTGGTTTCGAGTGTTCGACCACATCAACCACTGACTTCCAGACTTTCTGTTCCTTCCACAACCACTCCATCACCTGGAAAGACACCAAACACAGCAAAAACAACGGTAACACCACCAGAGTAATCAGCTGATACCAATAGTGGGGCCGAGCATGTGATTCATCTTTATGAAAGTTGGACGTCATAACGCAAGCATTAACAAACCATAATCAGCTAAAAGACTAGACAAGTTGACGAAACTGCGCCATTAAAAGCATTGACTGTTCTTACCGCTGGTAGGATAGTTTGAAGATCTATTGCTGGCTTAATAAACAATGAATGCCTATCATTTCTGCCCGCACATTCCTGCTGTTTCTTTGATGGACTATTTGTATGAGAACACCGCTTATTACGCGTGAAGGCTTTCAGAAGCTTAAAGCAGAATTGGATCATCTCTGGCGAGTTGAACGCCCTGAAATTACCGAAAAAGTCGCTTGGGCGGCCAGCCTTGGGGATCGTTCCGAAAATGCAGACTACAAAGAAAACAAACGAAAGCTGCGCTCAATCGATCGACGAGTACGCTATCTCAGCAAACAAATTGAAAACCTGAAAGTGGTCGATTACGGCCCGGAGCAAGAAGGAAAAGTATTTTTTGGCGCCTGGGTTGAGGTAGAGAATGAAGACGGGGAAACCAAGACCTTTCGTATCGCCGGCTACGATGAGATTTTTGATCGCAATGATTACATCTCGATTGATACCCCAATGGCCAGAGCACTGGTTGGAAAGGCCGTTGATGACGAAGTATTGGTGAGAACGCCTGAAGGTGAGAAAATTTGGTACGTCAATTCGATCACGTATCAATCCGATCCAAAATAAAACAACTCGTCTATAAAAAATTCATTTCGAAAAAGTGCGCCTGTCGATGACAGGCACACAGTATTCAAAACAACATACTTTACACAAAGAAAGAGTACAGAGAGCCTGAGTAAGGCTCATTAGCCTTCACCCTGGGTTAAATACTTCGCATGAAATTTTAAATGGTCTTCAATGAAACTTTGGATGAAAAAATAGCTGTGGTCATAGCCTGGTTGCATCCTTAGCTCTAACTGAGCCTGTGCTGCTCCAGCGGCTGACTGTAAGTGCTCAGGCTTTAATTGCTCTTCCAAAAAACCATCACTGTCCCCCTGATCTACCAGAATCGGCAAGGCACAACCGTTACTCTCTAATAGAGAGCAGGCATCATAAGCTTTCCACGTATCCTGATCTGGCCCCAGATAGTTAGTGAACGCCTTTTGTCCCCAAGGGCATTTCATTGGATTGGTAATCGGACTGAACGCCGATATAGACTGGTAACGATCTGCATTCTTAATACCGATCGTCAACGCACCGTGCCCACCCATGCTGTGTCCGCTGATGGATCTAAGGGATGAGACAGGAAACGTCGCCTCAATCAACGCAGGCAGTTCGTTCACCACATAGTCATACATATGGTAGTGCTCGGACCAAGGCGCCTGAGTCGCATTCAGATAAAAGCCAGCGCCTAGTCCAAAGTCGTAAGCTCCATCAGGATCATCCGGCACGGACTCTCCACGAGGGCTGGTATCCGGTGCAACAATGGCAATCCCCAATTCTTCCGCCATCCGAAACGCGCCGGCTTTTTGCATGAAGTTTTCATCAGTGCAGGTTAGCCCGGACAACCAATAGAGCACCGGAACCGGCGTGTCTTGAGTAGCGCAGGAAGGTAAGAAAATAGCAAACCGCATCTCACATCCCAACACCAGAGATGAATGACGATATTGCTTGTGCCAACCGTTAAAAACCTTGGCCTGACTTACATGTTCAATGTCCATAGTCATATCCGTGCGGGCGCCCATAGGCGCCCTACCCCCTAGTCGTGATCAAAATGAATAACACTTCGAATACTTTCACCCTTGTGCATCAAATCAAAGGCGTTATTAATCTCTTCCAAAGGCATGGTGTGGGTAATGAATTCCTGCAATCCAAATTCACCCGCCAAATATTTTTCTACAATACCAGGCAATTCAGAACGGCCTTTCACACCACCGAATGCAGTGCCACGCCATACCCGCCCCGTCACCAACTGGAATGGACGAGTTGAGATTTCCTGGCCTGCACCCGCCACACCAATAATGACCGATTCGCCCCAACCTTTGTGACAACATTCCAACGCCTGACGCATCACATTAACGTTGCCAATGCACTCAAACGAGAAATCGACACCACCGTCGGTCATCTCAATAATGACTTCCTGAATCGGCTTATCAAACGTGTTTGGATTGATGCAATCCGTCGCGCCCAATTGCTGAGCCAATTCAAATTTACTTTCATTGATATCAATTCCAATGATGCGACCAGCACCGGCCATACGAGCACCAATGATGGCGGACAAACCAATGCCACCCAGACCAAAAATAGCCACGGTGTCACCTTTCTGAACCTTCGCAGTATTCAACACCGCGCCCATACCCGTTGTAACACCGCACCCCAACAGACACACTTCTTCCAACGGAGCTTCTTTATTCACCTTAGCCAAAGAAATTTCTGGTAGAACCGTATACTCGGAAAAGGTAGAGCACCCCATGTAATGGTAGATAGGTTCACCGTCTTTGTAGAATCGGGTTGTGCCATCCGGCATCAGACCTTTGCCCTGGGTTTCACGAACCGCCTGGCATAGGTTGGTTTTCCCCGAAGTACAAAATTTACATTCCCCACATTCTGCGGTGTACAGCGGAATCACATGATCACCGACTGACACGCTGGTGACGCCCTCACCCACCATTTCTACAATACCGCCGCCTTCATGACCCAGGATCGCAGGAAAAATCCCTTCCGGATCTTCACCCGACAGCGTGAACGCATCGGTATGACAAACACCTGTGGCAATCACCTTAACCAACACCTCACCGGCTTTTGGCAACATTACATCCACTTCTTCTACTTTTAATGGTTCATTAGCGGCCCAGGCTACGGCTGCTTTGGCTTTGATAAATTGGTCAGTCATGATTCGCCTCATGAAAAAAGAATTAGGTTTCTAACAATGAATGAGCAGTATATTTATTTCCATAAAAATAATAATCAGCAATAATTGAAAATATTTATTACATATATGAAATAATTGTTATGACGTGTTGGGATGGAATCAGCGAGTTTGTCTGTGTCATTGAACAGAAAGGTTTCACCGCCGCTGCGCAAAGACTGAAAACCTCACCGGCCCAGATAAGCCGTAAAGTGGCAGCGCTTGAAGCCCGGTTAGCGGTTAAACTGATTAATCGTACCACTCGAAAGGTGTCTTTAACCGAAGCAGGCCAGTTGTATTATCAAGAGTGCAAAGCCTTGGTAAGCGGGCTCGAAAACGCGGATCTCCTTGTCAGTCAAATGCAATCCAAACCCAAAGGCCTGATTAAACTGACGGCACCCGTTACTTATGGAGAACAAATCATTGCGCCCTTGGTCAATGATTTTCTGGTGAAGTACCCGGACTTGGAAGTGGAGTTAATCCTCACTAACCAAAAACTGGATCTAATAGATCAAGGCATCGACTTGGCGATTCGGCTAGGACAATTAAAGGATTCCAGCTTTATTGCCAAACGCCTGGCCAACCGAAGACTCCATGTCTGTGCTACGCCCAAATACCTGGATCAATGTGGAACGCCTTACGCACTGTCAGAACTCAGTCAACATAATTGTCTGATGGGCACACTGGAACAGTGGCGTTTTAAAGAAGCCGGTAAAACGAGGAATCTGAGTGTCCACGGCAGAATCAAATGCAACAGTGGCCCGGCGCTATTAGACGCAGCTCGTAAACATTTAGGATTGGCGCAACTACCTGATTTCTACGTTGCACCATTGCTGGCCTCAGGCGAACTGGTTGAAGTACTTTCTTCTTATCAGGACGACTCGGAAGCCGTTTGGGCACTGTACCCGCAAAGGCAATACCTCTCCCCTAAAATGCAGGTACTCCTTGCGTATATTTCAGAACAACTGGCGTAGCTGGATGCTCTTCTGGAAAGGAAATATTGATCTCTCAGAGTTCGACCTCAGTACACATCCCCTTGAATGTGAACACGATCTGGCGCTCCAAATTCGAACCGTAGGCTTTTTGAATAATGTAAGTAAAAAGATGATCTTTGGTCATATAAAAGACGCCATAAAACCCCTCTTTGGGTTCGCAGCGATATTGGCTTTGGCAGTTGGCAAAAATGGGTTCAGAATCATCATTCTCCCATACCTGCCATTGCCCGGTTTTATTTGTCAGCATTAACTTTAAGGAAGAAACATCGTACAGATTGGCCGCAATATTCCCTTTTCCGGTATGCTCAATACCCGCCCCCGCCTCGGCCTGGCATTGATAGGTAAACTCATCCAGCGCCATCGTCATAGAACTAAACATCACTAGCAACACGACAAGCCCATTACAGACACAGTTCCGAGTCGAGCAAGTAGTATCAACAAACATACAACAACCCTACAACAAAGGATGTACGGTGATACATCCACAGAGGTTAACTGTTCCCTACTAAGGTCTTACCTTATTCCAGTCTAGCAAAGTCCAATCAGCTAGCGGATTTCCTACCCTTCGAATCGCAATTACCATCCTTACAAATTCGTTGTTCGAGCATTTTATAATGTAGCTCAGCATGTTCTTTTACAAAGCAACTTACATGCTTTCTCAACCACTTTAACCCCGGATCATGTTCCTGACGTTTATGCCAACACAAGGACAATTGAGGTGCCATCACTTCCAGGGGAGGCTGAACCACAGCTAACTCTTTATTAAAGATAGCATTCTCAATGGTGGTGGACGGCATCATTGCGATGAGATCACTTTGTTTCAGCAAAGGGGTAACTGCAGAAAAGTGATTCACCGACATTGCAATACGACGCTTTAATCCGTGCTGAACCAATACCTGATCTGTCACTCCTGTGGTATCCCCAGACAAAGACACCAACAGATGATCTGCCGACGCAAACTCTTCCAAGGTTAAATCCGCTTTTGCCAAGGGATGGCCCTGTCTCATCACACAGACATAACAAGGGGTGTAAAGATAATCGGTTTGGATGACGGAATCGCCCAGGACATTGGCACCGATCAGCATATCCACTTCGGCGGCATTCAATAGATTACTGGCATTGGTGATCGTATAGGGAATGGCATGGACATTAATTCCAGGCGCTTCTGCTTCAATCAACTTTCGAAGTCTTGGCCATATCACATCCACTAATGCATCAGCCGAAGCAATTCGAAACGTTCGGGTGGCAGAAGCAGGATCAAAACTGCCCTGATCAATCGCCTGTTCCAGATTATTTAAAGGTTCACGAACTTGGGACCAAAGATTTTGAGCGTAAACCGTCGGACGAATGTTTCGGCCATCTTTTACAAACAATTCGTCTTTCCATACTGAGCGCATTCTGGACAACGCATTCGACACAGCGGGCTGAGTCAATGCTAATCGATCAGCGGCCCTGGTTATTGACCCTTCGGTCATAATTGCGTCAAAAATTACCAGTAAATTTAGATCCTGATGGCGCATTTTCTTACTCTCGCTATACAAAAAACTCTCCAATTTTCCTGACCAAATAATTCATTTTCTATCCCATGAAAATAAATCATCAATTTTTATGATGATTACCATTAAAAAATATAATTATATTTATAGTTTTGCCAGTTGCATAATCCAATCCTTAGAAAAATATGATCTGGGGGGATCGAATATGCCACTTCAACGTACTTTGAAGTTATTTGCAGTTATTACCAGTATGGCGGTGCTTAGTGCATGCAGCCAGGAACCAGCAGAGACTGAAGGGAAGCAAACGTCTCATCAGCCTCCCGCACCCACCGTAACCGTAGCGGAAGTTTTACATGAACGCCTCACCGAGTGGGATGAGTTCACAGGTCGCCTTGAAGCGCCTGAAAGTGTTGAGCTTCGTCCTCGTGTTTCAGGCTACATCGAACGCGTTGCCTTTGAAGAAGGTGCAATCGTTCACGCCGGTGATCCTTTGTTTTACATAGACAGCCGCTCATTCAAAACGGAAGTAAAACGTTTGAAAGCGGAACTGACCGACGCTCAAAGCCAGTTAAAACTGGCTGAATTAGCTTATAACCGCACCAAGCGTCTGACATCTCAGAATGCTTTGTCTAAAGAAGATTACGACAACCGATTTGCCGAGCTTCAACAAGCGCGCGCGCACGTTCAATCAGTTGAAGCAGCTTTGGAATTGTCTGAGCTAAACTTGAGCTATACCCGTGTCGAAGCACCGATCACAGGTCGTGTTTCCCGAGCGGAAGTCACCAAGGGCAACTATGTAGGCGCCGGTCAGACTATCCTAACCACACTGGTATCTACCGAGAAAGTGTACGCTTACTTCGATGCCGATGAGAATACGTACTTGAAGTACACCAGACTGGCTAAAGAAGGCAGCCGAGCGGACGATCGCGAATCTCATAACCCAGTTTTTATGGCTCTGGCTAATGAAAGCGACTACCCTCATCAAGGTCACATCGACTTTGTGGATAACCGCATCAATCCTGCAACCGGTACTATTCGTGGTCGGGCTGTATTCCAGAATGAAAGTGGCCTGTTCACACCAGGCTTGTTTACTCGCCTGCAACTGATCGGCAGTGCCAGCTATCAAGGCATTCTGATTGACGATAAAGCCATCGGTACAGATTTGAACAACAAGTTTGTTCTGGTTCTGGATCAAAACAACACCGTTCAATATCGACCTGTTACCCTGGGTGAAAAAGTGAATGGTTTACGGATCATCTCTGATGGTTTACATCCAGGTGAGCGCATTGTTGTGAAAGGCTTACAGCGCGTTCGCCCTGGTACACCCGTCAACCCGGAAGTTGCCGAGATGGCCTCACCTGAGCAGTTAGCGCAATTACAGCGAATTCAGGCCAAGGTAGATCGCATCCTAATCGCATCTGGCCTGGAAGTACCTAACGCTGAAACTACAACATTGCTTACAGCACAGGTGCCTGCCAATCAAATCAATCAAGAAGCGCCAAAACAGGGTCATCTATAACCTCAACGGTAAGCATGACCTTTAGGAAGGAAAATAGAATTCGGTGCCACGTCGTTAGAGAAGTCTTATTCAACGACTTAATCATCGGGTTCTATTCCTTTCAGATCTAATCGCAGAGTAAACCTTTTCAGCTTTTTAAGAGAAGAGCGCATGAATTTTTCGAAGTTTTTTATTAACCGCCCGATCTTTGCGGGCGTTCTCTCCTTGATGATTTTCATCGCAGGGGCTTTAGCGGTGTGGAAGCTTCCAATCACCGAGTACCCTGAAGTTGTACCACCGACTGTCGTTGTATCAGCTAACTACCCTGGCGCAAACCCTAAGGTCATTGCGGATACCGTGGCTTCGCCGTTAGAACAGGAAATTAATGGCGTTGAAGACATGCTCTATATGTCATCACAAGCCACTTCAGACGGTCGTATGACCCTGACCATTACCTTTGCAATCGGCACCGATGTCGATAAAGCTCAAACTCTGGTTCAAAACCGGGTGGATCGTGCATTGCCAAGACTGCCACAAGAAGTCCAACGTCTCGGTGTCGTCACCCAGAAATCCTCTCCGGATTTAACCATGGTGGTGCATTTAACCTCACCCGATAACCGTTACGACATGCTTTATCTGTCTAACTATGCACACCTAAAAGTAAAAGATGAACTGGCCCGAATCGAAGGCGTTGGTGATGTTCGCCTGTTTGGTGCGGGTGAGTACAGCATGCGTATCTGGTTAGACCCTGAGAAAGTGGCTGCATTGAACCTCAACCCGAGCGATATTGTGGGTGCGATTCGTGAGCAAAACCAGCAAGCTGCAGCAGGTTCTTTAGGGGCTCAACCGTCTGGCAGCAATGAATTTCAGTTGCTAATTAATGTAAAAGGCCGTCTGACCTCCGAAGAGGAATTTGGCGAAATCATCATCAAGGTAGGTGAGAACGGCGAAATCGCCCGTTTGAAAGACGTAGCCCGTATTGAACTGGGCTCGGACTTCTACGCACTGCGTTCTTTACTGAACAACCAACCGGCTGTGGCCATCCCTATCTTCCAGGCGCCTGGCTCAAATGCCATTCAGATCTCTGATGACGTTCGAGCCACCATGGCCGAGCTAAAAAAAGCGTTTCCTGAAGGGGTGGACTATTCCATCGTCTATGACCCGACAGTGTTTGTTCGAGGCTCTATTGAAGCGGTAGTTAACACCCTATTCGAAGCCATCCTGTTAGTAGTACTGGTGGTTGTACTCTTCCTGCAAACGTGGCGTGCCTCGATCATTCCACTGGTTGCGGTTCCTATTTCGTTGGTTGGTACTTTTGCCATCATGCATTTGTTGGGCTTCAGCTTTAATGCCTTGTCTTTGTTTGGGTTGGTTCTGGCCATCGGGATCGTCGTAGATGACGCCATCGTAGTAGTAGAAAACGTCGAACGTAACATCAGCGAAGGTCTGTCTCCGAGTGAAGCGACGAAGAAAGCCATGACCGAAGTAACCGGTCCGATCATTGCCACCACCCTGGTATTGATGGCGGTATTTATTCCTACGGCGTTCATGTCTGGCCTAACCGGGCAGTTCTACAAACAGTTCGCCTTAACCATCACCATTTCAACCATCATCTCGGCCATCAACTCGTTGACATTAAGCCCAGCCTTGTCTGCATTGCTGTTGCGAGACGAACATGCGAAGAAAGACTGGTTAAGTCGTTTGATTGATTTCTTATTTGGTAAATGGTTATTCGGCCCGTTCAATAAGCTGTTTAACTGGGGTGCAAAAGGCTACACCGCTGGTATTGGCAAGTTAATTCGTCTGAGCGGCATTGTACTCTTACTGTACGGTGGTTTGATGGGCTTAACTTACCATCAGTTCAGCACTACACCGACAGGCTATGTTCCAGGGCAAGACAAGATGTATCTGGTGTCCTTTGCCCAGTTACCGGATGCCGCCTCTTTAGAGCGTACCGAAGACGTGATTCGTCAAATGTCAGATATTGCATTGAAGCATCCAGGTGTGGAATCAGCTGTTGCCTTCCCTGGTCTGAACATCAATGGATTCACCAACAGCCCTAACAGCGGTATTGTCTTCGTGACACTGAAAGACTTCAGCGAACGTACCACTCCAGACTTGTCAGCCTTTGCTATTGCAGGTCAATTAAATGGACAGTTCGCGTCGATTCAGGAAGCCTTTATTGCGATCTTCCCGCCACCACCGGTATCCGGTTTGGGCACCATCGGCGGCTTCCGCCTACAGATCGAAGATCGGGGCAACTTAGGTTACGAAGAGTTATATCGGGTCACTCAGGAAGTCATTATGAAAGCTTGGGCTGCCCCAGAGTTGACCGGTAACTTCAGTAGTTTCCAGGTAAACGTACCCCAATTGGAAGTAGATCTTGATCGAACCAAAGCGAAAAGCCAGGGCGTTCAGGTGGATGAAGTGTTTACCACAATGCAAGCTTACTTAGGTTCCATCTATGTAAATGACTTCAACCAGTTTGGCCGGACTTATCAGGTCAATGTTCAGGCGGATGAAAGTTTCCGACAAGAACCAGACCAAATCGGCCAGTTAAAAGTACGCAACCAAAACGGCGACATGATTCCATTGGGCTCATTCTTAAATGTGACTCATGGTGCTGGCCCTGACCGAGTAATGCACTATAACGGTTTCACCACTGCAGAAGTCAATGGTGCACCTGCTCCGGGGTACAGTTCGGGTCAAGCTCAGGCAGCGATCGAGCGCATTCTTGAAGAGACATTACCGATCGGTATGGAGTACGAGTGGACGGATTTAACCTATCAGCAAATCCTGGCAGGCAATGCTGCACTTCTGGTGTTCCCGTTAGTAGTGATTCTGGTGTTCCTTGTTCTGGCAGCACAGTATGAGAGTATCAGTCTGCCACTTGCGATCATTCTGATTGTGCCTATGACGCTTTTATCAGCGATGACGGGTGTGATTTTGTATGGTGGCGACAATAACATCTTCACCCAAATTGGCTTTATCGTTCTGGTGGGCTTAGCAACGAAAAACGCAATCCTCATCGTCGAGTTTGCTAAAGAATTGCAAGACGACGGCATGACTGTGATCCAAGCCATTAAAGAAGCAGGAAGACTCCGTTTACGGCCTATCTTAATGACGTCCATCGCTTTCATTATGGGGGTTGTGCCTATGGTGTTTTCTACGGGTGCAGGGGCTGAAATGCGACAAGCAATGGGCGTTGCTGTGTTTTCAGGCATGATTGGCGTCACCGTCTTTGGTCTGGTACTGACACCTGTGTTCTATTACTTGTTACGCCGAAAGCACGACAACAAAGCACAGGAAGGTCAACCCTCACCTGCGTCTAAAAACGACTCTAATCAGCCTCAAATAGCGGCTTGATTGTGAATGCAGTGACTGGTTGAAGTTGAATATTCAATCCAGTCACTCTCCTTCTTGAAGCCCCGGCCAATTCCCGATCCCTTACCCCCAGGCTGGGTGCTTCATTCTCTTATCATTCATTTTGAATCTTTAGAGCGATTCCAAGTAGCCTTTCATAATCGCTGCGACGTCTATTTTCTTCAGCCCTTCATTAAGAATGCCCGCCAGCTTCTCACCTCGAGCGCCTTTTTTGAAACACACATACAGTTGCTTGTCTTCAAGCAAAGTCGAGTTGAACTGTATCTTACCCGCCTGTGCTTTCAGCTTAGGGTCTGACGCCAATAGATAACTCAGTACGTTTTGATCCACCACGGCTAGCTCAGTGCGCCCTGTGGATAACTTTAACAGGTTCTTCACATCATCACTGGCCTCACTGGCTTTAATGGCTTTTTCTGCAACCATTTTGTCGAAATCAGTGGTATTCACATAGCCACTCACCACACCCACTTTGAATTTTTTTAAGTCTTCCAACGTTGACCAGCTGATAGGCTTAGAGGTTAACTCTGCAAATCCTAGCGGCCCGGACCCCATAGGTTCAGATAATACGAAATCCTGTTTTAACTCCTCTGAATAGTACTCAGGAAAATATCCGTCGAACTGGCCTTCTTTAGCCAAATGAACTGCACGCTTCCAAGGATAGAATTCAACCACCAGTTCATGCCCCATCGCTTTAAATGCAGCCTTAGCGACCGCTACACTGGCACCCTGCTCTTTCATAGATGCACTGGTATACGGCGGCCACTCCAATGAGGTTAATTTGATGGTGTCAGCTTTCAATAAATTAGGTAGTAATAGAATAGCCAAAGTTAAGATGGCACTGAATACTCTCATGCGTTACTTCTCCAAGATCTTTATGGTTATTGCATAGCTATGTCGATGAATATCAACGTTATTAAGGCTAGCAAAACTTTGTGAAATTTCATGATTAGGCTAATACTTAATGCTCAGATAGTGCATCTGGGTAAACATCGGTTAAATCACGCACTACTAAAAATCTGCTACTGTTACTTTGAGATATCGCCCCTAAACAATGGTCGATAAAGCCCCTAATACTTAGGCATTTCAGCAACGGAAATGACAACTTTTTAATGATTTCTTTAAAGATCTTGCAAAAGTAGTCGATTAAACATGACACAGGAAAAGAAATATTGGATGGAAAGCCAATTCCATTCTCCAAGAATAAACCTGTTAAAAGTTGCATCAGAGGTTTTCTGTGAAAAATTCAATTAGCTTGCGTTTCAATCTTTTAGCCAGTGCCCTAGTGATTACTTTATTGGTTGCATTTGGCGCCTATAACCAAACCCAAACAGGCAATGCCTTACGGGCCAGCCTTGATAAGCAAACAAATGCGGTATTGGGGCGTTTGAAACAGAGTTTGCCACCGACTCTCTGGAACTTTGAGACAGATCAAATGGTTAGCATCGTCGAATCGGAAGTCAGCGCCAGTGAGATTAAAGGTGTATTCGTCTATGACACCAAAGAAATCATCATGGGTAGAATGGTCAATGAATTTGAAAAAATCGTAGACGTAAAGAAACTTCCCGCAGATGCCGGCCTCACCAAGCAGACAGTGCTTGAGTTCGATGACTCAGGTTCCGTCAGTAAAGTGGGTAAAGTTGTCATTCTGATAGATGAAAGTGCGATCGATAACTTACTGGATCAATCGCTAAAAAGAACATTAATTCAATTAATCGTGATGGTTGTACTGCTGGTTGCAACCATTACGTTTCTGATGCGACTTATCGTTATTCGTCCACTCGCAGAGATTGGCAATGCCTTGAGTGATATTTCTCAAGGAGAAGGAGACCTCACTCGCCGTCTCAATGCCAACAGAAGAGATGAAGTGGGTGTGGTTGCAAACCACTTCAATTTATTTGTGGATAAGATCCAACATCTGGTACAGCAAGTGGTTGGTTCTATGAACCATATGTCTGAACTGACACAAGACTTGTTAGAAGTAGCTCAAACAACCAATGCGGGGGTTCAGGCACAGTCCAAGGAAACAGATCAGGTAGCGGCTGCAATTAATGAGATGAGCGCCACAGCGCACAATATTTCACAGAACACGTCAGAAGCGGCTGAAGCAGCTCATCACGCCAACGATGAAGCCTTATTGGCTAAGAGTGTTGTAACCGCCTCAATTGATGCTATTGGCCATTTAGCAGGTGAAATTGACACCGGAGCCAAAGTTATCAACAACCTTGAAAACGACGTAAGTAACATCACCTCAATGGTTGATGTCATTCAAAGCATTGCCGAACAGACCAACCTACTGGCACTGAATGCCGCGATTGAGGCTGCCCGAGCAGGAGAGCAAGGCCGAGGATTTGCGGTGGTTGCCGACGAAGTACGAACCCTTGCCAGCCGAACTCAATCGACCACAGAAGAAATTCAACAAATGATCGATAAACTTCAAACCGGAGCCCAGAGTGCCGTTGCGGTCATGGAAAGCAGTAAAGCCAAGGGTGAAAGTACCGTCGAAGAAGTAAATAAAACAGAAGAGTCTCTTGCCGGAATCGTCAGTGCCGTTTCAACCATTAACGACATGAGTACACAGATTGCAAGCGCATCAGAGCAACAGACGGCCGTCTCAGAAGAGATTGGCAACAGCGTGACTCGTATTGCAGAGATTGCCGATGAGGCTGCTAACGGAGCTAAAAACACCGAAGAATCCTGTATCCGACTGGCAGACCTGACTCAAGAAATCCGTAATCAACTCGGACAGTTTAAAGTCTAATTATTTCTCAAACATCCACTCGGGCGGGCGTACTTGCATGGTTCTCATCAAGTACGCTCATTACACGGCTCAATTACGATAAACGGACGCATTTTCACGACAAAGTCACCTAAACTTAGCAATGAATAGGGAAGAACTTATCTCAGGCAGGGACTCAACCAAGCTCTATTGAGGCACCTAATGAATAACAGTATTCCGTCCAGATTCCTACGTGACATCACCCTACTTCTAAATGTGCCGCGATCAGAATTTCTTGATGTTCCAGAGTGCAAAGATCCTTTTGATCAAAAGTCCCGATTGGACTTCTTTAAGCTTCTTCGAGGCAAAACCAAATCAGAACCTCAACCCAAAGTAAACCCTAAACAAAAACATATCCGACAATTCAATACGGCTGTCTGGCTCTCTTTCAAAAACCCACCGGACAAACCGGTTGCGTTACTACTTCAATATAAAGACTCGAAAGGCGAATTTTCCATCATCGTTGATGAGAGCACGCCCGATTCCAGCACCACCATGATGCTCTCAGGAGATACCAACCTGGAATTCTATGGTGAGCTTGAATACCTCAAAGCCATAGCAACCGGTTTAAAAAAAGACCACCTGTTCTTTGTGGAAGAAATTCATGTTCAACGCATTCGTTCAAAAGGAGAGAAAAAAGATAATACAAATTATTGGCTTGTATCGAATGAATAGTATAGAAATTAGCTAAGCTTTTGTTATAGTTACCACCAATCCTCAATACTATTTATTATTTTCTTTGTAGTATTTTCGACCACTATTCCGTGATAAAAATCACACTTATCTTCTAATCTATATTCCATGATACGAATTGATTGTCCAAAAAAACACAACAAAAAGCCACATACACCTGAATTCAGACCGCCTGTCCGGTTAGCCCTAATATCGTTGCCATTCAGGCACCTCAAGACTTACGCACTTTTTTATAATAAGTGAAGTAAGAAGTATGACTATTTCCCATAGGACGAAGTACATGAGTCTCAAGAATTCACATCAAGGGTTTTCACTTATCGAGCTACTTGTCGTTGTAGCAATTATTGGCATTTTAGGGTTCGTTGCTTATCCCAGCTATCAAGATTTCATTAAAGAAGGTATCCGAAATTCAGCTCAAAGCTACATGCTAGAACTTGCAAGTCAAGAAGCGAATTATCTTCAGGACAATCGAGCGTATACAACAACTCTAACGGATTTAAATGTTACTGCTTCGAATGAAGTAATTGATAACTATACGTTTACGATTTCTATTAGTTCTAATACTGTCCCAAACTACCTAATTACAGCGACACCAATATCTACAGGCATAATGGCTTCAGACGGCAATTTGACACTAAACCATCTTGGCGTTAAAGCCCCAGCAGCAAAGTGGTAATAGCGATGAAGAGTCTCGGTACATCAACAAATCAAACCATCAAAGGCTTTTCGCTAGTGGAGCTAATGGTGAGTTTAGTTGTTATGGGTATTCTTTTTACTGGTGGTTATACAGCCCTAAGAAATTACACACCCAACGAAGATGTTCGTCTTATGGCGCACCAGCTGCAGTCTTCACTACTCATGACACGAAGTGAAGCAGTTAAGCGAAACGAAGATGTATTTATGATTCCATCAACAGAGGGATATACAGGAGGCTGGGCAATTTCATCGAATGAAAATCGAAGCTTTGAAGACTGTATTGATAGCTCTCCTGAGGACGATTGTTTATATGTGTTCCAAAATGATAGACCAGTTAAGCTATCCGGATTATCAGGTGACGTCAAATATAACCGACAAGGCCGCATTCCACTTACCACATCCGATATTGAAATTGTAATTTGTGACAAAGATGAGAGCTCTTATGTCACAAAACGCACCATTCAGGTCAGTTCTAATGGCTTCCCAAAAATCATTTCAGAGGGGAACTGTGAACCATGATAAAGAGCAATATCATGCCTAACCACCTTATGCACTCAAAAGGCTTTAGCATGGTGGAAACCCTAGTAGCATTATTAATTTTTGCTCTCGGTATTCTTGGCTTTATTGGGATGCAGAACAGAGGTGTCCAAATGAATGTTGAAATGGATCAACGAGAACAAGCAGCAAGAATACTCAGCTACATGGTAGAAGCCATTCAAACAAATAGAGATGCCAGAGGCTGTTATATAACTATTCTAGGATCACATGGGACGCCTTATGTAGGAACAGGTACTTCTGGTAGTTTCACTTGTACAAGCTCAGGAACACTTGAAACACAAACACAAGCAGTAAACGACCTGAACTTTTGGGATGACCTACTCAAGGGAGAGAACCAAGGTGGTGCTCTATTAAGTGCACGAGGATGTGTAGCCGAAGATGCAACTACCGGTGACTATACAGTAAGCGTTGTATGGCAAGGATTGGTTGATACAGTTAGCTCGGATAACATATGCGCTAGCACACTCTATCCAGCCGATAGCCGAAGAGTGTTAAGTTATACCATCGCCTTTGCAGATCTGGACAACTAATGGTGAACACAATGATGCCAACTTTCTCACACCAAAAAGGCCTTACATTAATAGAGTTGATGATAGGTTCAGTGCTTGGACTAACGCTAAGCCTGACAATAATGTCTGCTGTTATTACAAGCAACAAAATGAACAGAGAAGGTATGAAAGCCATTGAACTTACAGAGAACGGAAGGTTTTTAAACGAAGTTCTAAAAAATGACATTGCCAACGCTGGTTATTATGGTGCTCTAGCCGACATACCAAAAGGTGATACTGCACCAGATCCTTGTGATCTAAGCAATCTTAACGATACGCTTGCTTTTCCAGTTCAAATATACAACGACACCACTAGTCTTGATTTTGCCGGCAAAACTACTTGTGACATCCAAATTGAACCAAATACTGATGTAATTATCATCCGACGAGCAAGTTCTGTAGAAGAAGACCCAGCTTCTCCTCTTCCTAATGAATACCATATTCAATCCACTTACGACGACTACAATATTCTAAAATCAACAGTTGCAACGCAATTCCCTTTTACTAATAAAGCTGAAACAGAAGAAATTCGTCAGTATTTAGTCCATATATATTATGTCAGTCCATGCAGAGAGACGGATTGTAGTAACACCTCCAGCTCCACTGATAGCCCAACACTAAAACGATTAGAGCTTCATGATGGACAATTCGTTAGTGTTGTAATCTCTGAAGGTGTAGAACAACTTCAATATGAATTTGGTATTGACCGTTCAGGTAATGGCATACCAAATGAAAGCACTCCAGGTGCCGATGATGCTTATGTTACTTCGCCTACGGATGAAGAAATCCAAAATACTGTAGCCATAAAATTTTACGCTCTGGTTCGTTCAAATGACAAATCAAATGAACTAACTGACAGCGAACTTTATGACTTGGGCCGGTTTGGATTTGTGAGCGGCAGCAGTTTAGGTGAGAAATATAAGCGACGTGTATTTATGAATCTCACACGAGTAAATAATATTGCGATGAAGAGAGAAAGCTAATGAAAATTCCTTCGTCACCTTTTAAGCAATCCCAAGAAGGGGCCGTGCTTTTACTGTCTCTTATAATGGTTCTTGTATTATCAATTTCAGCTATTGCAATGGTAAATGTAAATAATGTGAACCAACAAATAATAAGAAACCAAATAAACACAATGGAAGCGGAGCAAGTGGCTTTAGAAGTCATAGAAAGTCTATTAAATGGCATAGATACCTTTGAGACCGCTGCCAATGAACAAATTGCAGGAACCATTTATAAAATTGATGACGGCAGTCTAAATCAAGGCGAATACACGGTCTCTGTCTTAAACATCCGCTGCACCTATTCTCATATCATTGATGGTTATTCATTAACGGCTGACTCCGTTCCTGAAACAAATTACTTTGAATTTGATATAGAAGTTGCCTCCTCAGTAACTGGAGCTACAACAAAAATGACACAAGGTGTTCGCTTTAACAGTCCAGCCGGACTTTGTCCATAGAGGAAGAGAAACATGTTCAAACATCTAATTTCTTTCACTACCGCATTAGCATTAAGCTGGAGCTGTTATAGTGCAGATACTGATATTTTCGAGCCCAATCCACTTGTATCTACGAACAAACCTAACGTTTTAATACTCATAGATAATTCGGCGAATTGGGATGCAGAGAGTGGGGGTACAACCAAGAAAATCCTCATACACGAAGCTCTCTATAAAGTTATCATGTCAATGGATACCGATAGCATCAACTTAGGGATCGGTATCTTTGCAGACTCAGGCTCAGGAGGCGGCAGCAGTGGTACAAATGTAGAAGGTATGAAGCTCATAAACAGAGTACAAAATTTAGACGCTACTCTTAAAGACACATATGCACATCTCCTCTACAACAATGCAGACGATTTATCTCTTGAACCCGTAACCGATACAAATGGAGATATTATTGGTTATACCATTAAGGGCTTCCTTTCTGATCAAGAAGCTATAGAAAAGGCAAATAACGCACCTTACGCTATGTCAATGAGTGAGTCTCGGCTCTATTTTGGTGGAATGACCCCTGAATCAAGCAAAACAGACCCTTGGGATAAGTATTCTCTCGGTACAGATCAAGCTGGCGACTATATTAGTCCAATCAATCTAAATACAGCGTGCTCAGGCAATTACATTATCCTGCTTGCTAATGGTGCACCAGATAGTGGTGAAAATACCAAAGCAGAAAATAGACTAAAAGACTTTGGTGCAGAATCCTCACAAATTTCGTTATCCGCATCTAAATACCAAACTAACTGGGTTGATGAATTTGCCCGCTATATGGCAAATGCAGATATGAACGAGCCACTAGGCGGTGTACAAAACGTATTTACACACGTCATTGATGTGTATGACGAAACTGTTCTTAAAGGAAACAATAAACCGGGTAGCCAAAACTTCGATGGTGCTAGAGCACTTCTTCAAAGTGTTGCAGCTCAAGGTAAGGGGGATTATTACACTGCATCCAAGTCTGACGATGTTGTCGCAGCTCTGCAAACGATCTTGAATAAAATTTCAGATCGATCTTCCGTCTTTGCTGCCAGTGCATTGCCTGTATCGGTAAATACCCGAGGAACGAATCTTAACCAAGTGTACATGGGG
This sequence comes from Litoribrevibacter albus, assembly GCF_030159995.1. Lineage (NCBI taxonomy): Bacteria > Pseudomonadati > Pseudomonadota > Gammaproteobacteria > Oceanospirillales > Oceanospirillaceae > Litoribrevibacter > Litoribrevibacter albus. Next base: position 233,434 of record NZ_BSNM01000011.1, read on the forward strand.
GTCTTTCAGCCAGACAAAGACAGACAACCTCGCTGGTATGGCAACTTAAAACTATACCAAATAGGTCGTAATAGTACTGGAGGCCTGGAACTCGTAGATTCTTCAGCACCTAGCAAAACGGTTAGAGATCCTAGTGCTGGTTTTGTTAACTCTAACGTTAAAAGCTTCTGGACCGAGGACTCAACATTCTTCGATTACAGCCCAAGAGGAGATGGTCAGGGAAGTGACTCACCTGATGGCGAGTTTGTTGAAAAAGGAGGGGTGGCACAACTAATTAGAAAGAACTATATCAGTACCACAAATACCGGTAGAACCTTATATACCTGTACAACGTGCAACTCTACATTAGACGTTTTTAATTTAACCACTACGCCTCTAAGCTCCACGATGGTGGACTGGGTATATGGTGCAAATAATACTTCTGACAAAGATGACACAACCCTGACCACGCTTGAACAAAACAATAATGATGAACCTCCATGGGATACAAGCGCGGTTCGGACATCAGTTCACGGTGACGTTTTACACTCTCAACCAGCTATCATCAACTACGATGATGGAAACAATATCATAGTCTACTATGGGGCCAATGATGGTGTATTTCGTGCCGTTCAAGGAGGATTGTCAGGAGGTAATGCAGGTAGAGAGCTATGGGGCTTTATCCCTGGGGATGAGTCCGCATATTTCGATAAACTTGAAGCTCTCAGAAACAATGAAGGTAGCAATGACTTTGGCAGCCCCGATAAGCCCTGGTTCATTGACGGAGATATAACCGCATATACTGATGACGGTGGTGACGGAGCCATGGACTCTGGCGATACCGCTATTCTGTATCTAACGATGCGAAGAGGTGGCAATAATATATATGCGCTGAACGTAACTAATCCTCTATCCCCGAAAATTCAATTTATCATTAATGGTGGAACGGGAGATTACGCAGAGTTAGGACAAACCTGGTCTGGTATCGAAGTTACTCATATAGCAGGTCACAGTAATCCCGTTCTTGTATTTGGTGGCGGTTATGACAGCTCTGCCGAAGACCAAGGACCAGATTCTTCTGGAGCCAGAACCAATGGAATACCAACAGCTTCTTCAGGTACAGCAACAACTGGCCGATCTATTTTTGTCGTGGATGCGTTGAACGGGAATGTCATAGCAAGCATTGGTCCTTCAGCAAGCGATGATGTAACAGAAACAGGTATGAAATACCCTATCGTTGGAAGAGTTGCTGTTTTAGATATTAATAACAATGGATACGCGGACAGACTTTATGCCTCGGATACAGGAGGAAACATCTGGAGGGTTGATACAGAATTTGATCCAACACCTTCAAACTGGAAAGTCACCCATGTAGCTAATGTCAGTAATGACTTTGATGGCGACTCAAGTAATGACGGACGAAAATTTCTGTATCGAGTTGATGTTGTTGCTGCCGAGGACTCTACAGGTAAATATCACGCAATACTGGTTGGTTCTGGCGACCGTGAGCATCCGTTTGATACCGGTGTCAAAAATTACATGTATATGTTTAAAGATCGGTACACAAGTTTACTGTCTGCGCAACTTTCACCTATACAAATGAGCAGTATGTACGATGCCACGGATAATCTTATTCAACAAGGCTCCGACACAACGGCTGAAATCGCTTTACTCGATTCTGCTAACGGTTGGTATATAGAGCTTGGAGTAGGAGAAAAAACAGTGAGCCACGTAACCTCACTTGCTGGTGTCGCATACTTCAACACAAACCAACCGGATACTAGTGGTCTTTCATGTAATGCAAACCTTGGAATTGCTCGTATTTATCAAATTAGTGTAACAAATGCGACGGCAGTCACTGAGAACGATCAATCAACAGGTTTAACGTCAGATGATAGAAGCTATGAAGTACCTGGTGGTGGTTACCCACCACCACCTGTACACGTTATCGTTGACGTTGATGGAGAGTTAGTGGAAGCTATTATTTCTGGAACTGAAGTTAACGAGTCTCAGTCTGAGCTCAACAAACGAACCCGGACCTTCTGGTCTAAACAAGTCGATGACTAACGTCTCACTTTTAAAGCTCTGCAATTGCAGAGCTTTTTTTATGCCCTCAAAAAGAGCTTAACCATCAAGGTAATGCACATCATGATGAGCATTGCTCCTGCAAAGCTCTTTTGTAAGGTCGGGCCATTAACTCTTTTACTTGTTAATAGCCCAACAACCATTCCAGAGACACCACCAAAACAAACTAAAGCCAATGTTTTGCTCTCAACGGTTGCGCCAGAAAGAAGATAGGTAATAAAGCCAGAACTACTAATAACAGAGATCACCACCAAAGAAGTCGCAATAGCTTGCTGAATGGATACCTGTATAAGAAAAATCAGTGTAGGAACAATCAAAAAGCCACCACCAACGCCATATAAGCCTGATAAAAGACCTGTCAGAACAGCGCCACCACTCATTGCTAAAATACAAGAAAAACCAATTGAAAAAGGTTGGTTGCCAGCAGCTCGACATAATGCCTCTTGCTCAGATTTATCTGCTGACCACTGAGCACGAATAGCTTTGGTATCTTCAGGAGTTCTTTGGGCTTGAATCCACATCCGGGCCGCAATCATCACAACCAGCAAGGCAAAAGAAATTAACAACGTTACTTCATCAATACTCTGATTAACAACATTGCCTATAGGTGCAGTCGCAGCGCCTAAAACTGAGTATACAAGTGCGGGCAACCATAAGATGTTTCCGGATTTTAATCGAGTAATCGTGCCAAATAACGCACTAACAGCAACAGCACCGAGAGAAATTCCGATAGCCTGTTGCATGGGTAAATCCAGTAAAATAATGAGCAAAGGAACCGCAAAGACTGAACCTCCCGCCCCAGTTAAACCTAATACCAAGCCTATAATTAATCCAACAATAAGTGCCAATCAACAACTCCTTCTTTAGCATTCATGTAATTTACAAGTCAGTAACAGTTAACCTCTACCTAAGACCGTTATATCAAGCAGTAACTCCCATAAAGTGCTTAAAATATATCCCTTCAAACAACGACCTATTCATAACAACCTGCGCAACTTTAGAGAAATCTCAATGGCCTTCAATAACACCTAAAGAAAATAACTCATTAAATCAAAGCTCTAGACCTAGCTATTAGGTTGATTTATGAACAAATTCAGCTATCTTATTTAGATTACTCATTAAATTTTTTCAGTTCCGGCCGATAAACCACTACCACTTAAGAAAACGATACAGGTATCAGAATGGCAGACGAAGGCAAAGAAAAAGAAGAGCTGACAGAAGAACAACAAATTCAACTACTTCAAAAGAAGAACAACAGCTTGAAAATGGTAGTTACTGTGCTGTCCGGCCTTAGCTTTATCTTGTTACTTGGGGTGGGAACCCTAGCCTATCTTCTATCAGATCAACCCGAAGTCGAGTTTGCCACCACGACCCAAACTGATGAGTTAACTAACACCCTAGCTCTGCAACAGGCCAACATTGAGAAATTAACGGCTCAACTACTACTCCTTGAACAACAACGTGTCAGTTCCTCTGGCATTCCAAGAGAAGCAGCCATAGAAAGCCAACGAGACTTCTTACGATTGGTTCATATCATGCAAAACAGCATGCGTGATGAATCCCGAATGATTAAAGGCGCACGCTCTTGGTACGAACACTACAATCAACTCCTCAATGCGATCCGCCAGAAAGGAAAAGACCGATTGAGAGAGTTGGGTTCATCGGAACCCAATATGTCTAAGAGCAGCCCATCCAAGGCTGACAACAATGACGAATTCGGAGACGAGCTTTTTTAAGCTCTCCCTCTGAAATCCCAAAGAAAAGGCCTCATCTGAGGCCTTTTTCTTTTATCCAGTATTCATTAATCCAGCGACTGCCAACAGCGATATTGTATTCAAACAGAAAACATACCATCAATCTGTAAGCATATACTTACCCCCTGTAAACCCGGACTAAACCAAGAGGATTATAGAGTGTTAATCTAGTCTCACTAGTTCAGTTAAGTCTTTCTCAAATCACTCAAATCCCAACCAAATTCATTAGAACACCCCAACCTTTAGGACCAATTCAGGACAGAAAAATCCCTTTATAATTAAGGAAATATCTCACAGTTTTGATAAAAAAACGCGTCTCATATTTCGCATTTGGTGTCCCAGATTCCGACCTCTACAAACTTAATTAAGTTACATATATTGAATATCAGAAGTACAACTTAGTCATCCCAAGAGGAAACCTAATGGACAAGGTAATATGTGCTAATGGGTACAAGACTCATTCAATGAAATTCAAGTCTGTTCTGGTCGGAATGTTTTCAGTGTTATGTTTAGCCTATGGACAAGCGACCGCTAGTGAAGAAGCCGCATACTGGCCACCCGCCAGCGAAACGTTCACAGACAACAATATATCGATTAATCATGTGGGCAGCGCCATGCGGTATCGAGACAACCACCCTATCTATATTGCCAGTCTATATACCCAAGATAGCTTTCCTAATACAGCCGTTCTTCTCTCTAATGACGGATCAAAAGAATTGCAGCTCATCATTATGGATGATTCGTTAAGCCATCGCCGCTTCCAGCGATTATTAAGAAATGACCTGATCATTACGTTAAACGACGATGAATATACCAAGCTACAACCGGAGATAAATGCTCTACTCGCATCGTTAAAAGGCAAATATCATGTCGGGACGCTAGTGAGCCTCAACTACGATTCATTGAGAAACGCTACGATCATCAAAATTGATGAAGAACGTAAAACCACTATCAATGGTAAAAATATATTTAATGCCATGCTAAAAGCCATGGCTGGTGACCGCCCACCAAGCAGGGATTTCAAAGACGCTTTATTAGGGTTCAAAACTCCCGTCATTAACATGACCGAAGAACAAGAGGTCTTACTTACTCAATACATGAGCAATAAGTTAGATGGGTCAACATTAATTGAAAGAAATCAGCACGAATTAGCAATTAATAATTCAGTAGAGCTGGCATATTAGAGGCTCTGATACCGAGGGATAGCTCTTCCTATCCCTCTACCCTTTGGACCAGGATTTATAGTGTTGCGTTACAGCCACATCCATTTCACCGTTTAAACACCCTTTAGCCAGTTTAGCCAACTCACTTACCAAATCACATTTTCTCAAACAATAATCCGAACCCACCAATTTAGCGCATTCCAAGTACAGAGACGTACCATCATGATGGATATCACTGTCAGTGATTGCAATGATCGTCGGCCGGTTTTCAAGAGGGAGTATGTGTTCGATTAACTCAATGCCATCCATTCTTGGCATAAAAATATCCGTAATCACTAGATCCGGTAGCTCAGTGGAAATTGCTTTAATGGCCTCACGCCCATCCGAAGCAAACTCGACAATCATAGGCACACCTATACTATCGAGAATACTTTTAATGAATAACTTTATTGAAGCCTGATCATCAACAATTAGCACACGCTTCATCACGTTCCCCGTTTGATTAGAGAATGATCTTAAAATCCAGACATACTCTAAACATAACATACCTCGAAGGATGTGCACCTATAAACCTACATTTCTTACGGGTATTTAAGTAAAAACAACCATAGAATATCTACTTTTATCTACATAACCGTAGGTAATTCCACTCAATAAAGAATTACAAATGAAGAGTCTTCAGATTCGCTCAATTTGAGAACACATGAGAACGGTGCTGCGTCTGACAGCTTTAACAGGTAACGAACAGAAAGTAGAGAGTAATAAAACCGACTGACTCATCCCCACAATTCCTCAGGAAGGGGGTACATAGCAAATTGCTGTGTGAAATCTGTAATATTAAAGGTACGCCATACTTGCTCACTGTGGATTCGCTTACGATGCTTTTCGCCATCAAAGCCATTAAGACGCAAGGTATGAAGACATTCCCAGCAAGGGCGCAACTCGAACGAGTCTACTTCCGAACGCTGAGAGATCATACTATGAAGAGCTTGGGTGAATTGGGTAGAAACATATACCAGAGAGGAATGATTGAACTTCGGCTTCGTCTCCCCTTTCAAGTGCTTACAATGGGCCAAATGGTAATCATAAATGGACAGTCCGATTCCTTCCTCTCGTGCCGATTTATTCTCAAACACGAAAACACGAGAGTTTTTATACGCGAGAGTATCATCAGGTAGGCTACGTAATCGATTAAATGGCACATCAATAAATAAAGCTGAAAGACGCTCTACTTCAAGAGAGGTCAACTGAAGATGAGGATCAAAGGGTTCAAAGCTCCCCAACTCATTCGCCCCCATTTGAGCTCTGAGCTCATTAAAGGGTTCAAACTGCTCAAAGTCAGGTAATTTCATTCCCAGTAACCCTATTTAATGCGATCAAGAATATCAGCAATCCGAGACTCAGCGTCGGTTCTCAAACGAAACTCAACCCGACGAGAACGAACCGAATCAAATTCACCATTATCATCGATAACTGGATGAGAAGATGACAACCCATTTGCAGTCAGCCGTTCACGCAACCATTCTTTCTGCTTATACACTTCCGGCAAAAGAAGCAGATACGCTAACGTCGTTCTGGTCCGAGCTTGGGATAATCTCATATTCAAAATGTACGCCGTATCAGCATCTGCTGCCTTCCCCCAACCAACCGAGGTATGTCCTTCAATACGGACTTCAGTGATTGCTTCCTGATATCCATTGCTGGTAATGATTTTGGTATAACGAGGAAAGAAGTCTCTTAGAATCGCTTTAAACTCAGGCTTTAACTCTGATTTACCGTTATCAAACAGCAATCGATCATCAATAAATCGAAAGGTTAAATTCTTATCCAGTTCAGCGCCCCACTTAGGGAGATCATATTTAAATTCTTCATACAGCTGCTCATACAGAGACGTTCTCAACTTCTCATACAACAACGCAACTTCTTGGATTTTTTCTTTCTCAATTTGAACCTTGATCATAAAGACCACAGAGATCATCAAGAAACACATCATCAAGCCAGCCATTAAATCACTGACCGAAACCCAATGCTCTTCTTGAGAATCCCCTACGCCTGAGTAGTTCTGTTCGAAATCACTCATGAGGCCTTCCGTTGCTGATCTGCAATTCGGATCACGTCCCGCAACTTCTCAGTCAATGGAGTATAGTCACGCACAAATTTTTCAGACAGCGCAGTGAGCTGACAACCAAAGGTTTCCAATGCTCGCGTAAGCTCTTCTTCCATTGCCTGATCCAGCTTCAGCACCTGACGATCTGTTCGATCAATCATTTTCTGAACAGCTTGATGAATCCCGTCCTGCTCTTCCAACAGCTTGCCACTAAAAGAAGTTTGCGCATCGGATAACTGTTGATTCATTTGGTTGACGGCATTCTGAACCAAAGATTGGTAGTCGGTTTGACTCTTTTCGATACTGTTTACTAAATTCTCAGTCAGGGACAACATCCGGTGTTCCAATGTAGGCAGACCATGAACGGCCTCACCGATGGCTGAATCCAGGCCTTTTAGGTATTTATCCAACTGTTTACTTTGTGCTTCCAAAGAATCCAGCATGACACCTAAAGCTTCTGCCGTTCGGCCAAACACCTGAGTTTTCTCTACGACCACTTGGTAAGCTTGCGTCGCTTCTGTCATCGTAGATGCCGTTGTCTGCTGTTGCTCAATCAAGGTGCTTAGTTGATCCTGATAGGCTTTTTGCCAGTTTAGCATCTGACCAACCGCTTCATTTAATTTCTTAAAGTTATCCCCATATTGCTCGTTGATACGAACATTAAACTCGCGCATCACCGTACCAATCGCTTCAACCAAAGCATCGGCATTAGCATTGGCCATGTGTGTTTGATAGTTTGAAAGGGAGGTTTCCAGCCCGGAGATGGATTGGACAACGCTGGATTCCATATGACCAATTTGAGCGTTACCATCTTCATATTTATCTTTAAAGGTAGACGTCAGATTAACCATTTCCTGATGAAGATCCGCCAACGTCACCGTATTGGTTCTCCCGGTTTTTTGACGAGGTTGCGTTACCACGACATAGCGAAATTTAATACTTAAGGCGGCAAACAAACCTGCGATTGACGTCCAAAAGGCCGTTTTAAGACCTTCAAGAAGAGAAGGGACACTGTCCTGAATCTGGTTCGTGTCAAATTCCTGAAGCCCTTGAGCGATCCCGACGAAGGTGCCAAAAATACCAATACTGGTCAGTAAGGCCGGGGCTGAATTCACGGTATTCATGTTATAGGCGAGTAAATGAAAGTACACCGCCATCAGGAGAATCACACCAATGATGATCTGACTGGTTAAGGTCATCTCCGTAATAAATTCCATAATAATCCCTGTATTCACATGTCAAAAACTGAGCTCTTATCTTACCTCTAAGCAAAAAAAAAGCCACGCACTATCAAAGATAGACGTGGCTTTTTGATGCGCGGTTGAACGCTTAAGCGATTAGCGTAAGTAGTTCAACATCACACCCGCTGCTACCGCAGAACCGATCACACCAGCAACGTTTGGTCCCATCGCGTGCATAAGCAAGAAGTTTTGCTTATTCGCTTCAAGACCAACCTTGTTGGATACACGTGCGGCCATTGGCACTGCCGATACACCTGCAGAACCAATCAATGGATTCACAGGCGTCTTAGATAGCTTGTTCATTAACTTAGCCATCAATACACCAGAAGCGGTACCGATACCAAACGCAACGATACCTAGTGCCATAATACCTAGCGTTTCAGCAGCCAAGAACTTATCAGAAACCAGTTTAGAACCAACAGATAGACCAAGAAAGATGGTCGTTACGTTGATCAAAGCGTTTTGAGCAGTATCACTTAGACGATCAACTACGCCACACTCTTTCATTAGGTTACCGAAACAGAACATACCCAATAGAGGTGCCGCATCAGGAAGCAATAAAGCAACCAATACTAGAACAACCAGAGGGAATACAATCTTCTCAGTCTTAGTTACATGACGCTGCTGAGTCATTTGAATTGCACGTTCTTGAGGTGTAGTCAAAGCCTTCATAATTGGCGGCTGGATCATAGGAACCAATGCCATGTATGAATAAGCTGCAACAGCAATTGCACCCAAGAACTCAGGAGCCAACTTAGAAGCAACAAAGATCGAAGTAGGGCCATCAGCACCACCGATGATACCAATTGCAGCCGCCTGATCGATAGTAAACTCCATGATGCCAAGCTCGTTCATACCCACAGCACCCAATACGGTAGCAAAAATACCGAACTGAGCTGCAGCACCAAGCATTAGCGTCTTAGGGTTAGCCAATAACGGACCAAAGTCAGTCATTGCACCTACACCCATGAAGATCACAAGCGGAGCAATCGTACTACCGATCGCTACTGAGTAGAATTGATAAAGCATACCGTGGGTATAGCCTGCATCCAACGCAGCATTCATAGCAACAGTTTGCGTTGCATGAGGCGCAGAATGGTAAGCTTCCATGACTGCCTTATAACCAAGATCAGCATTTACACCCACAATTCCTGCAATATGCGAAAGGAATTCAGGCGTACCAATGTGTAATGCTTGCTCAAGGGCGTTATAAGCCAAACCAGCTTGAGGAATATTCGCAAGAATACCGCCCAAACCGATAGGAACTAACAAAAGAGGCTCAAAACCTTTCTTGATTGCAAGATACAATAGAAGAAGACCAACAAGGATCATGACCAACTGGCCAATATCCATGTTGTACAGCCCTGAGGAGTACCAAAGTTTTAATAAGTTTTCCATTAAGTCAGCCCCTTATTAACCTAGCGTTAGAAGAGTATCGCCAACTTTAACAGCGTCGCCTTCTTTCACAGAGATAGAGCCAACAACACCAGCTTTCGCTGCACTTACTTCAGTTTCCATCTTCATCGCTTCAAGAATCATCAGCGTCTGACCTTCTTCTACCTGTTGACCAGGTTGAACAAGAATTTTCCAAATGGTACCTGCAAGAGGAGATGGAACAGGATCACCACCACCGGCTGGCATAGCCGCTGGAGCACCGCCGGCTGCTGGAGCAGAGCCACCGAATGATAGAGGCGCACCGTTTACAGGAGCCAAATCAGTAACATCACCACCGTCGTTCACTTTAACAACGTACTCGTTACCGTCTACAGTAACTGTGAAGGTATCTTCCTCAGCGCCTTTTGGAGCTGGTTCGAATGCATCCGGGTTACCACGGTTCTCAAGGAACTTAGGAGCTACCTGAGGGAACAACGCATAAGTCAGAGCATCATCGATTTTCTCAGCCGCAAGCTTGATGCCTTTTTCAGCTGCAAGTGCATCAACATCTGCAATGATTTTGTCTAGTTCGTTCTCTAGAAGATCTGCTGGACGACAAGTGATCGCCTCACCGCCTTCAAGTACTTTAGCCTGAAGTTCAGCATTGTAAGGAGCAGGTGCTGCACCGTACTCACCTTTCAGGATGCCTTGAGTCTCTTTAGAGATAGACTTGTAACGCTCACCAGTAAGAACGTTCAGTACAGCCTGAGTACCAACGATTTGTGAAGTTGGTGTTACCAGAGGAATGTGACCTAGATCTTCACGAACACGTGGGATCTCTTTCAGTACTTCATCAAACTTGTCTGAAGCACCTTGCTCACGCAATTGGTTTTCCATGTTAGTCAACATACCACCTGGTACTTGAGCAACAAGAATACGTGAGTCTGTACCACGAAGTGCACCTTCAAACTTAGCGTACTTCTTACGTACATTACGGAAGTAAGCAGCAATTTCTTCTAGAAGCAATAGATCAAGACCAGTGTCACGATCTGTACCTTTCATCGCTGCAACAACAGTTTCAGTTGCAGAGTGACCATAAGTACCAGACATTGAAGAGATTGCAGTATCAACACGGTCAACACCCGCTTCAACCGCTTTCAGGATTGCCATGTCTGACATTCCTGCCGTTGCGTGACAGTGAAGTTGAACTTCAAGATCAGTTTCTGCTTTAAGACGAGAAACCAACTCAAAAACTTCGTAAGGATTAATGATGCCCGCCATATCTTTAATGGCAATAGAGTCGGCACCTAAATCTTCAACTTGTTTTGCCAAAGACAACCAAGAGTCCATACCATGTACAGGACTGGTTGTGTAAGACAATGTACCTTGAGCGTGCTTACCATTTGCTTTAACAGCTTTAATAGCAGTCTCAAGGTTACGAGGATCGTTCATCGCGTCGAATACGCGGAATACGTCAACACCGTTTGTAGCGGCACGCTCAACAAACTTCTCAACCACATCGTCTGCGTAGTGACGGTAACCTAGCAAGTTCTGGCCACGTAAAAGCATCTGGTGCTTTGTATTTGGCATTGCTTTCTTAAATTCACGAATACGATCCCAAGGGTCTTCGCCCAAGAAACGAATGCATGAGTCAAAAGTTGCACCACCCCAAGATTCCAAAGACCAGTAGCCTACTTGGTCCAGTTTCTCGGCGATAGGTAGCATGTCGTCGATGCGCATACGCGTTGCAAATAAAGATTGGTGTGCGTCACGCAATACTACGTCAGTAATTCCTAGAGGTTTTTTGTTATCGGTCATGGGTATATGGCCTTTCCTAAAAAAACGTTCTGTTAAACGTGCTTATTCAATCATTCACTACTTTTGGCGTGAACGATGTTCCTGTACAGCAGCTTTTAATACTGCCAGCAATTTTGGATCAACACCGCCGCCTGTGTTAGCAGGTGGAGCTACTGGTGCTGGTGCAGCAGGTTCCGGTTCAGGGAAAAATTTAACAACTACTTTGGACATCGCAGTTGTGGCATAAATGAGAACAACCAGGAATGAGAATACGAATCCCATACCTAATAGCATCAATGTAATGCCTTCACTCATTAATTCGGACATGCGGTCTCCTTCATGGTAACCGTAGTTTAGTCCCTTTCGTCGGATGGACTCAGGGCTCCCGCTGTATGACTGGGTAAGTCATACATCCTACATTTTGCTCAGTGCGATTAGATACTCACTTGACCGTCTGTACAAATATTAGACAACTCAGCCAGCAAAACGGCTCTACTTTACCGAGTAAAGTTTTTTTACGCAATATTGACAAACCATTAACATCGCATCCAAGTGTAATAAATGAATGAAAAATCGCCAATTTCAGATAGAATACCGCGATTTTCAATCCCTTACGGTTTAATAAACCGTATTTTTCGCCATACTGGTACAAATTATGCGTATATTACTGGCTCCAATGGAGGGCGTTTTAGACCCCCCTCTGAGAGAAGTGTTAACAAGAGTTGGAGCATTTGATTTTTGCGTCTCTGAATTTATACGCATTACTGACCAACATCTCCCAGCAAAAGTCTTTTACAGACTCTGCCCGGAACTCCATCAAAACAGTAAAACTGCGTCTGGCACACCGGTAAAAGTACAACTCTTGGGAAACAATCCCGAAACCCTGGCACGTAGTGCCCGAAAGGCAGTTAAGCTTGGCTCGCCAGGCATTGATTTGAACTTTGGTTGCCCCGCTAAAACTGTGAATAAGCACAAAGGCGGCGCTGTCCTGTTAAAAGAACCTGAAAGCATTTTTCAAATCATCAAAACTGTTCGAGAAGAAGTCCCGAGTGAATTTCCCGTAACGGCAAAAATGAGACTGGGCTGGGATTGTCATAAAGGCGCACTGAAACTAGCCCAACAAATAGAAGCTGCAGGTGCTGACGAACTCGTTATCCACGCACGAACAAAAATTCAAGGGTATAAGCCTCCTGCTCACTGGCACTTCCTTAAAGAAATCAGTGATTCCCTATCCATCCCCGTGGTTGCTAATGGTGATATCTGGACTCTAGAAGACTATAAAGAGTGTATTGAAGTCAGTGGTTGTGATGATGTCATGATTGGACGGGGCGCAATTGCATCCCCCTTCTTAAGTAAACAGATCCGTGATTACCAAAATGGCATTGAATCCCCCCTCCCTCAATGGGAAGAGATCGAACCTCTTTTAACAGAGTTTTACGATGCCTGCGAACCGAACGGAACAGCCCGGCACGACATCCAAATTACAGGCCGCCTTAAGCAATGGCTTCACATGCTTAGCTGGCAGTACACGGAAGCAAAAACCATATTCGACCAAGTGAAGCGATTTAAAACACGTTCAGAAGTTTTTGAGGTAATAGATAGGCGCTAGCCGGAAGCCGGAAGCATTACGCTAGATTTATTTTCGACTTCAACCATTTGATTTCTAAAAAATAAAATTCAATCAAACACGAAATCTAAAAAGAATACATCAGGTATTTAGAAAAGACTGAACAGAAAGATTAAAAAATTAAGAAATTAAGAAATTAAGTGGCGCACCCGAGAGGAGTCGAACCTCTAACCGCTCGGTTCGTAGCCGAGTACTCTATCCAATTGAGCTACGGGTGCGTAATAACCAGATCCATCCGGTCGAGGTAACTTGACGCTTCACCATCTTTAACTTCATTACCAGAAAGTTAAGTGGCGCACCCGAGAGGAGTCGAACCTCTAACCGCTCGGTTCGTAGCCGAGTACTCTATCCAATTGAGCTACGGGTGCTTAACGTGGGCCGGCATTATATAGATCAAAAAGTTAATTGCAAGCTTTTATTTCTATCCGGCTAAAGTGGCGGAGAGAGAGGGATTCGAACCCTCGATAGGTGTTAACCTATACGCCCTTAGCAGGGGCGCGCCTTCAGCCACTCGGCCATCTCTCCAAAACACGGGCTGCATCTTACCATGAAAAAAGGAAAAGAAAAGACCCAAATTCAAAAAAATGTAAGATTTTTATGAGTTTGCGTCCTGCTCTTTCTCTTTTTGGATGCGCTGATAAATTTCTTCACGGTGAACAGCCACTTCTTTTGGAGCATTAACACCAATACGAACCTGATTCCCTTTTACACCAAGAACGGTAACAGTAACATCATCCCCAATCATCAACGTTTCACCAACGCGACGTGTCAAAATAAGCATATCTTTCTCCTTGTTATAATTCCTTGTCCACTGACAGGACGATCATATCCGCCTTGTCATGCAGCCACCCAAGCAATTCAGTTAATAATGTTTGATTTCACTCTTACTAACTAGTTCATACAAGCAGCGAAGCCAACTTGGGTTTTCTGCTACGGTCTATCCTCTTTAGGATTTAACTTACAACATATAAGTCAACTTCTTACCCACTAGTTAGCAAGTATTGACCATAGACAGAAGAATTCAAAATTTTATTGTTTCTTAAATACAATTAATTCGTTTCAAGAAAGACAACTTATTCGCTCTCAGCCAACTCAAACGCACTGTGAAGGCTGCGTACTGCTAGCTCCAGGTACTTCTCGTCGATAACCACTGAAACTTTAATTTCAGAGGTAGAGATCATTTGAATATTAATGTTTTCTTTCGCCAAGCAACGGAACATAGTACTAGCAACACCAGCATGTGAACGCATACCAACGCCTACGATAGAAACCTTAGCAATCTTGTTATCACCAACCACTTCACGCGCACCTAGGTCTGCACAGATCTGTTGCAGAATTTCCTCTGCTTTCTCGAACTCATTTCTATGCACAGTGAACGTAAAATCAGTTGTACCGTCTTGGCCAATGTTCTGAACAATCATGTCCACTTCTACATTTTTATCGCCAACAGGGCCAAGAATACGAGATGCGACACCAGGAATATCCGGTACACCCACCAGGGTCAACTTCGCTTCATCACGGTTAAACGCAATACCAGAGATCAGTGGCTGTTCCATTGAATCATCTTCCTCATTATCAATCGTAATTAGAGTACCCGGCCCTTCTTTAAAGCTGGAAAGCACTCTCAATGGCACCTTATATTTACCCGCAAATTCCACAGAACGAATCTGCAGAACCTTCGAGCCAAGACTCGCCATTTCCAACATTTCTTCAAAAGTAATTTTCTCAAGTCGACGGGCATCTTCAACCACACGAGGGTCTGTTGTATAAACACCATCAACATCAGTGTAAATTTGACACTCATCCGCACCCAAAGCAGCCGCCAATGCCACACCAGTGGTATCAGAACCACCACGACCTAGCGTAGTAATATTGCCTGCTTCATCAACGCCCTGGAAACCAGCAACGACAACAACGCGACCTTCATTAAGGTCATTTTTCATCTTCTCGCCGTCAATGCTTTGAATTCGAGCTTTACCGTGTGAATCATCTGTAAGAATTCTTACTTGACCGCCGGTATAAGAACGAGCATCCCAACCACGCTTTTTCAATGCCATAGACAGCAATGCGATGGTTACTTGCTCACCCGTTGAAACCAACACATCCAATTCACGAGGATCTGGACGCTCCATCACATCGGAGGCCAAACCTAATAAACGGTTAGTTTCACCACTCATTGCCGACACAACGACCACGACATCATGACCGTCCTGACGGAATTTGATTACTTTTTCCGCAACAGCTTCGATTCTTTCGACAGTACCTACGGATGTACCACCGTACTTTTGAACTATTAATGCCATATCTGATGATCTATCTTGACCGAGAAACGGGCGCCCATTAAACACCAAGACGCCCAAAAGTTAAATATTAAAACACTTAGTCACTTCAAAACCTGAGCTTAAGCAAACTTTTCTGCCACCCAGTCTTTTGCCAACTCCAGTGCAGCATCTACACCCGCAGGATCATTACCACCTGCCTGAGCCATATCAGGGCGACCGCCGCCTTTACCGCCAACCTTTTCAGCAGCTAACTTAATCAAGTCACCTGCTTTAGCGGTACCTGTAAGGTCTTTTGTCACACCCGCAATCAAGCTCACTTTGTCATCATTGACAGCTGCCAGCAAAATTACGCCTGATTGAAGCTTGTTCTTAAGTTGATCCGTTAAATCACGCAATCCTTTTGGATCAGCGCCTTCAAGTTTCGCTGCCAGCAATTTAACACCAGCAACTTCAATCGCTTGGCCAGCCAAATCATTACCTGCTGAGCTTGCCAGTTTTGCTTTTGCCAACTCTAACTCTTTTTCAAGCTGACGAGACTTGGCAATCATTTGCTGAACTTTTTCCAGAACAGAATCACGACTGCCTTTTAGTTGACCAGCAATCTCACTAATAATTGCATCCGATTCTTGTGTTCGCTTATAAGCAGCTTCACCAGTCACCGCTTCGATACGACGAACGCCTGAAGCAATACCGGACTCAGAAGTAATCTTAAGGATTCCGATATCACCCGTGCGCTTAGCGTGTGTACCACCACACAATTCAATAGAGAAATCGTTCCCCATTGAAAGAACACGCACTTCATCGTCGTACTTTTCACCAAACAGAGCCATTGCGCCTCTATTTTTCGCACTGTCGATATCCATCACTTCCGTTGAAACCTGCGTATTTTCTGAGATCAACCCATTTACTCGCGCTTCAATGTCAGAAATTTGTGCTGGCGTTACCGCTTCAAAGTGAGAGAAGTCAAAACGTAGTTTTTCCGGATCTACCAATGAACCTTTCTGTGCAACATGATCGCCCAGAACATCACGCAATACGGCATGCAACAAGTGAGTAGCTGAGTGATTCAAGGCTGTTGCTTGACGAGCTGTTTTATCAACCTCAGCACCGAGTACGTCACCAAGTTTGATAGAACCTGAATTTAGCTTACCAATATGAAGATGGTTAGCGCCGTCTTTTTGAGTATCAGCAACAACAAACTCAACACCGTCTGCCAACAAGCGACCTGAATCACCTACTTGACCACCAGACTCACCATAGAACGGAGTGGCTTCCAAAACCACAACGCCATCATCGCCAGCAGCCAACGAAGAAACCTCTTCACCCGCTTTTAATAAAGCAACCACCGTTGATTGACCATCTAAATGATCATAACCGGTAAACTCAGTCGCTTTATCCAGAGTCACTTTTGCCGTTAGATCGACATCAAACTTACTGGCCGCACGAGCACGCTCACGCTGCTCATTCATTGCAACGTCAAAGCCAGCTTCATCAATGGTTAAGCCACGATCACGCGCAACCATTGCTGTTAAGTCCAGAGGGAAGCCATAGGTGTCATACAGTTTAAATACCGTCTCACCAGGAATTTCGGTTCCAGACATTTCTTCAACCGCTTGATCGAAGATCTTAACGCCCTGATCCAGAGTCTTTGCAAACTGCTCTTCCTCTTTAAGAAGTGCTCGTTCGATTAGCTCTTGATTCTTAGCAAGATCCGGATAGGCCTCGCCCATAACGTCCACAAGCGCAGCAACCAATTTATGGAAGAACGGTTCTTCACCACCCAGCTTATGGCCATGCAAAGCCGCACGACGAATAATACGACGCAACACATAACCACGACCTTCATTCGAAGGTGTAATACCATCTGAAATCATGAACGCGCACGAACGGATATGATCCGCAATTACTCGAAGAGAAGCCTGAGTGGTATCCGTTTGACCCAGTAACTTAGCTGCCGCATTTAACAGATGCTGGAACAGATCAATTTCATAGTTGGAGTGAACATTCTGAATAACCGCAGCAATACGCTCCAAGCCCATACCGGTATCAACAGATGGTTTTGGAAGCGGTTCCATTACACCATCCGCAGTGCGGTTGTACTGCATGAACACCAGGTTCCAAATTTCGATGAAACGATCGCCATCTTCTTCAGGAGAACCTGGAGGTCCACCCCGCACTTCAGGGCCATGATCATAGAAAATCTCAGTACACGGTCCACATGGACCAGTATCACCCATCGCCCAGAAGTTATCAGAATTGTATTTTTCGCCTTTGTCGCCGATACGGATAATGCGATCTTCCGCAACACCCATTTTCTTATTCCAAAGTTCATAGGCCTCGTTATCGTCGTGATACACGGTGACCATCAACTTTTCCGTTGGAATGTTCAGCCATTCTTTAGAGGTAAGAAATTCCCAAGCAAAACGAATCGCATCTTCTTTAAAGTAATCACCAAAGCTGAAGTTACCCAGCATTTCGAAGAAGGTATGGTGACGAGCAGTAAAGCCCACGTTTTCCAAGTCGTTATGTTTACCACCTGCACGCACACACTTCTGAGATGTGGTTGCACGGGTATAACTGCGTTTTTCTTTACCTAGGAAGCAGTCTTTAAACTGAACCATACCGGCTACTGTAAACATAACAGTCGGGTCATTACCCGGAATCAAAGAACTACTTTCAACCACTTCATGATTTTGTTTATTGAAGTAGTCCAAAAAGGCTTGGCGAATTTCTGAGCTTTTCATAAATCGTCCATCATCGACGCCGTTTCCCGGCGATCTTATTTTAAATATTTTCTAATCTTATAGAGGGCTTTGAAAACCATCAAAACCACAAAAAACTGTCCACACCACGGACGCTCAAATGAGCGTATCAATCCGCTTAAGGCGATAACCAAAGAACAGCACAGTATATAGAGTTTCAAGGCACTTGCACACTCAATGAACACCTCGAACCAGAAAAATTCTGATGAATTATAGTGAGGTTTTGCGATCCCTTTGAATTTTGACTCTGAATCGCTTTTACGACATTCTTGCCACCAGCGAAAAAGCACAAATTTGATGAGGAGTTAGAAATGAAATTACGTGTATATTTATCAGGAGAAATTCATACCGATTGGCGTGAAACCATCAAACAGGGCGTCCAAGAAGCCGGTTTGGACATAGAAATTTCAGCTCCTAACACCTGTCATGAAGACAGTGACGACTGTGGCGATAAGATTCTTGGCGCAGAAACCAACAACTTTTGGAAAGACCACAAGGCATCCAAAATCAATGGCCTTCGCACTCGCAAATTGATCTCGGATGCGGACATTGTTGTGGTTCGTTTTGGTGATAAATACAAGCAGTGGAATGCAGCTTTTGATGCAGGTTATGCCGCAGCCCTTGGCAAATCATTGATCGTAATGCATGGCTCTGACATTGTTCACCCATTAAAAGAAGTGGATGCAGCTGCCCAAGCTGTTTGTGAAACACCTGAACAGGTTGTTGATATTTTGCGCTATGTAATGACCAACCAATTACCATAGACGCCCACTTAAATTAACGCCTTAAAGCGTTAAGTTTATTCAGAAGCCTGCATCGACGAGGGATATTCAACTCCTCATTAATGCAGGCTTTTTTTATCTTTCAGATACAGAAACGGATGTCATTTCAGACGCAATGTCCTCGCTCGGAATCGCTGCCCTACTCCGGCAAAACAGTTCGATAATCAACGCCAGGCCATTAAATAGTCGTTCCCCCCAATTAAACAAGATTAATCCCGAGAGAATCACAAACGTGCCAATCCACACTTGCTGCGTCACCACTTCGCCATTAAAAACAACACCCAGCATCAGCGCCAACACTGGCGTGACCAAGGTCACCAAAGCCACGGTACTGGGTTTAAGCACAGACAGGATATGGAAATAACACATAAAACCAACCAGTGACCCCATAATGGCTAAATAAATTACCGCACCAATGGATCGATCAGACACTAAACTGGCCCCTGCTACTGCTTGATTTATCACCTCCCGAACACTGGTTTCGTAACTCATGCCAGCGAGTTCAATAAGCAAGATCACCAAGTAGATGGGAACAGAACACACAAGCGCACCCACAGTTTGTTCCAAGTGACCATTTCTGTGCTCACTTTGCTTAATCAAGACACCGCTTAAACTGAACAAGGTCACCGACAGCAACAGCAAACCAATCCCTTTAACGGTATCCTCACCCCAGGTTATGTCTGTACCAAAAATAACCACCAAACCCACCAGCGAAATCACCGAAGCTATCCAGCGATACACAGGCATTGGATCTTTTAAAATCCACAGAGCGAACATTGCAGAAAAGATAGGTGATAAGCCGTACAACACAGAAATCAAACCACTTGGAATCAAGCCCGCTGCGTGATAGGTCGTGTACATAGACAGCGCAATACCAATGTCAGCATACAAGTACTTTTTAATCGCAGGTTTAGACCACTCTAGAGACTTCCCCATCGCTCGTAATAAGCACCAGCCTAGCATTGCCGCGATTGTCATTCGAACTAGCGCCGACACGGTCGGATGAATTGATTCACTGCTCCAGGTAACGCCCAATGGCGTCGTGGTCCAAACAAGAATGACCGTAATGTAGGCCATTGCGATAGACATTGTGTGACTCCTTTTCATAAAAATGTATGAATTTCGGAAGCAACAGAAAAACGGCGGCAGAAACAAAAAAGCCGCAGTCTGAGTCTGCGGCTTTTAGAAATTCGAGGGTTAACTCATTCAACCAAAACACCGCAGCGGGATGGCCTTCAACCAACGCGCAGACATGACGAGTGCGAGCGCAACTCGGCATACAATTCGTGCAATGGCGTTAAAATTGAAAGTCGTCATGAGAGCTATGTGTTCTTAATGAATGAAGCATCAGTCTTGCAAAGCTTGACTAAAATAACAAGCCAAAGTTTTATTATTTATTGTTTAGTTTTTAATCTATCCCTCGGGCACTTCAGAACGTTCACCTGCTACGCTGAACTATTGATAATCCGTTTCTCGATGAGAAGACGAAAACATTGAATAACAATAATAAGAGAATTATATGGATAACCTGTACGGTCAGTGTTTTGGTACATATGGCTGTGGCAGCGCTCGCGCCGAACTTCGATTTTTTTCTTCCCTCCCTAAAACATTCAAACACTTTGACTATCCAACTCACTTCTCTTGAGAAAAAACACACCATACCAATCGCCAAAGCAAGGCCAGAAGAGCCAGAAGAGCCAGAAGAGCCAGAAGAGCCAGAAGAGCCAGAAGAGCCTCAGAATAAAGATCGTCCCAAAAAAGTAAACAAAGACCCCTTTCTAGAGTCATTAACATCTAATAACGACACCAAGCCTAAAGGTACAGCCTCAACACAGGAACAGCCAAGCCCTCCAAAAAATACAATAACCAATAACAATCAGAGTAAAAACACCCCCAATCCAGAATCGCTCAAACAAGTACAGAAAGCACAGAAAGCACAGAAAGCACAGAAAGCACAGAAAGCACAGAAAGCACAGAAAGCACAGAAAGCACAGAAAGCACAGAAAGCACAGAAAGCACAGAAAGCACAGAAAGCACAGAAAGCACAGAAAGCTAGTGTAGGTGCTTCAAGTACCAGTCAAGCATTTCGAGGGAACACCTCAGACCTTAAACAAACACCCGTATCGTCCAACCCATTACTCCAAGAAATTATGAACAGGCAGAACAGTCTTGAAATTCAGGAGGCGTTATCTACAAACAGTGGCCAGCTATTAAGTGATATAGATTTAGCAGAGCAAGGAGTCGTTGGCTTTGAGGACGGCTTAGATACTAACCAACTGTACAACCCAATAGCTTATCAAATGTCTAAACAAATGGAGGCCGACTGGAATCCTCCTGTTTCAGGAAAAAAACTAATGACTTCAATTAAGCTGTATCTAACCGAATACGGTGAAATTCGAAAACTAGTGCTGATTAAACCAAGTGGTGACAGTTCATTTGATCAACGAGCTCTCAATCTACTTATTGAGAAAAAGCGATTCTCTTTGGAAGAATTAAACCTGACGCAACTACCTGTAGGCTTGCGGGAGTTTGTTATGAACTTTGATGATTTTTCAGAGCCTGACGATTAACCCCAGACTCTATATCTTCCGATACTAACCATTCAACTTCTGAGTAATTTCGATGTACCTATCGACATCTGCCGGTTTGAATTTAAACTCAGCACCTTCTTTTACAGAAGCAATCAAGTTCTCTTTGGCGTAACGTTTTACCGTAAACTCAGACACTCCAAGCTTGTCAGCCACTTCTTTTACAGACAACAAACCTTCTGACATTGGTCACATCTCCATTGTTATTATTGATGATGAGATCAGTATAGTTGGTGTTAGTATTTCTGCTACTGAGTCAGCGGGATTTGAGGAGCCCATTGTAACCACTTATCGCTCGGCTCTGCGTAGAGGGTATATTGAGCTCCAGGTGCGGCATCACCTCCCATTACACTCTCCGGTGGTGTCGCAAGTGCGATCCCGCCTTCAAGAATGGACTCTAATGACGAGGTCTTCAATTTCGCACCACCGAACAAGCTGAAATCAAACCCAATACCACTGGTTGTCCAGAACACGGTATTTTGTTTGATTAACGGAGTGTAACGGCTTTCAATATTGGCATAGATGTAGACTTGAGTAGCTTGTTCGGATAACGCCGTCGCGGTCACTTCCCCTACTACAATATCCCGATAGTACAGCTTCACACCTTCTTTGATGGACCCCAAACGATCAGCCGTCAAAACAATATTTAATCCTCGGGATTTCTCTTCTTTCACCGGCTTATTAAGCAAGCCTTTAAAGGTATTCGTCTTCTTACCTCCACCCGGCAACACGCTAATGTATTTCCCGGTTACCAAGGTGCCTAAGTTCGCCGTCTTGACTAGGCTTAACTCAGGTTGAACTAACCAAAACTGTGTCTTTTCACGAGCTAACTGGTGGGCAGATGGATACAGCAAGACATCAACCATAACGCCATTGAGATCAGGATTAAGAGCAACCGCTTTTACTTCACCAACGGATACTCCCAGATACTGAACTTCTGTGCCCACTTTCAAACCACTGCCATCATCAAAATGAATCGAAATTTGAACACCTTCAGAGTGTGCACTTTCATAGCTGGAAAAGAGATCAAACACCTCTCCATCTTTGGCTGGGCTTTTGTTGCCAAATTCTGGCGTATAGAGTTCGATGCCTCCCGCCAGAATGGTTTGAACGGAAGGTGCTCGGACCTTGATTCCTTCCAAACCACCAGAGATTTCCACACCACCCGCATTCCAGAAACGGCTATTTTGTTTTACCAGATGTTCGTAATCGTGCTCAATAAAGACATCCAACAACACAGATTGACGATCTTTCGATAACTCGTAGGACTGCACCACACCAATCGGGATATTTCGATACAGAATGTCCGTGCCTCGATCAATAGATTTTAGCGAACTGGATTTCAGCGTAATGTGTAGACCCGGTGTCGATTTATCCCTCTTTGGCGGCTGATCCAAAGCCACGAACCGATGCTGCGGTTTACCTGTTAACGACGCATCAACTTCAATAACCCCGGCGCCCAATAGACTCTCGATTCCAGACACCTCAGTCAAGCTGATCACAGGCTTTGGTAGCCAAAACTTCATGCTTTCATTCAAAGCAGGTTCAGACCTTGGATCCATTGAAATGGTTGCAATCATGCCATCCAAACCAGCAGTAGGTTTTACATCAATCACTTTACCCACTGTCACGCCTTTATATTGCACTTCCGTAGAACCAACCCGTAATCCTTTGGCGGTTTTAAATTTTACGTAAACGAGAATCCCCGTATGGGCTGAATCAAAATCTTCATAAAGTGTAAACTTTTGACCATTAGTGACTTCACTCGCCCCGTGTTGTGAATCCGGCGTATCCAAGGAAATGCCACCTGTAATTAATGACGCCAGTGAATCCACTTGTACCTTAAAGCCGGAGAAATCTCCGGTGAACGCCAAGCCACTGCTTTCCCAGAACCGGGTATTTGAGTTGATGATGTCAACGTACTCTGGATTGATGAAAATTTTTATCGCGACCTTTTTAAAATCTTCATCAAAGTTGTAATCCAATACTTCACCCACTTCAATTCGACGATGCAGTACCGGAGCGCCACGCACAATGGACCCCAAACGCTCACTGATTAACGTCAGCTCCAAGCCTCCCCCTTCCTTTGCCTGAACTGGCGGGTGATCTAATGCGTTAAATTTCCGGGCTGGAGTCCCTTCTTGATATAAGAGCTGAAAATAATTACCCGATACCAATGCTTCCAGCCCCGAGACACCACTGAAATTTACTTCCGGTCGCACCAACCAAATCTGACTGGCATTGGTTAACAAGGGTTCAGCAAATCGTTTCACCCGTAGGGTGGCAAGAATACCTTTGAAATCTTTCGCATCGAGCTCATAACTGTCCAGAACCCCAATGCTGATGCCCTGGTATTTTATTTCCGTTTTTCCTTCTACCAGGCCAGTGGCTGAGTCCAAATTAACCTGGATTTCAATATCCCCTTCCACCAGGTTTTTATAAACCAACCAACCAGCAATTAAGAGAGCAAGTACCGGTAATAACCAGTAGATGGAAACACCTTCTTTCTCGTGCACAACAGCGGTTGCGATTTCAGTTTTCTCTGTCACGATTCTTCCTTGATCTTAGTAGGGTTGGTTGGGTCTAACCTAGTGTCCAGATCCCATATTAATTTAGGATCAAACGCATGGGCAGCCATCATGGTAATAACAACAACGGCAGAAAATGCAGTCGCACCGGTACCCGCCGTAATACTGGCGATGCCACCTAAATCCACCAGCGTTACCAAAATTGATACTACAAATAAGTCCAGCATGGACCACTTACCAATCACTTCAACAATGCGATAAGCCAGCGCACTTTGATGTTGATTCAGTGGAATTTTTCGATCGACCACTATCAGCAAAATAAGCAAGGCTAATAACTTCAACAAAGGCACTGCAATACTGGCAATAAACACGATCATCGCAATGGCCACCATGTCCATATCAATCAAAGCAATAACACCAGAGATAATGGTATCCGTTGATTCAGAACCGAGATATGTCACCGTCATGATCGGGTAAACATTGGCTAACACGAAGAGTACAAATCCGGTCAGTACTAATGACCAGGTGGTTGAAACGCTCTTTGGCTGACGAAAGAACACCTTATGACCACAACGAGAGCACTGAGCAAAAGACTGTTCGGCAGGCATCTTCATCGTATGATGACAAACAGAGCAACCAACTAAGCCTTGGTCTTTTGCGACGACAAACTGATCCAATCGCTGCCCTCCTTTTCCATTCGACGCCACACTTCACCGGGTTCAAATCGGGTAGTGACTAAAATATCCAGAACCAAGAAGGTCAAAAAGCAGAACAATCCGATATCGATCACAATGTCGCCCATGTCCATCAGCTTAATGTAAGACAACAGGATGGCGATCAAATACACATCCAGCATCCCCCAAGCTTCTATTTTCTTGTGTAATCTCAGTGCATAGATAACATCCTTGCCCCACCAGTTAAGATAGGCTCTCAAGGAGACAAAGAAGACCAGTAGAAACTTAATCAGGGGCACCACTATACTGCAAAAAAGAACCAGAATTGCCAT
This sequence comes from Litoribrevibacter albus, assembly GCF_030159995.1. NCBI lineage: Bacteria > Pseudomonadati > Pseudomonadota > Gammaproteobacteria > Oceanospirillales > Oceanospirillaceae > Litoribrevibacter > Litoribrevibacter albus. The sequence goes on from NZ_BSNM01000011.1 coordinate 258,509, forward strand.
CCACCAATAGCCATCAACAGCCAATCGGAAGACCCCTTTGACCATGGTATTTTCACCATCGTTCCCCAGAATTGATAAGGTCATGATGGGTAAAAAGTTGGCAGGAATAAATAGCAGTAAGCCGCTGAATGCAATTAATAACGGGGGTAATAAACGACTTCGATAGTGTTTGATCAGTGCACCCTTACAACGCGGGCAACTGACAGAGTTACCTTCATTAAGCGCGGGAATAGAAACTAAGAGGTCACATTCATGACACACCATCATTTCAATGCTCTTAGTCATCCTGACGTATTTCCTATCAGAGTTTCAGTATTGAGGGTTCTTTTTTAGACGATAGAATAGCCTGATTATATGGGGAAGGAAAAGCAAACCTTTAGGCGTTTTTTGACTGAGAATTCACTCGGCCTCTAATAACGTTTCTTTCGCGTATTTGATTTGGTCGGTGGTGAAGCCTCGATTAGCTAAATAGCGAAATGCTTTTTGGTAAGCTTGGTAGTCTTTGAGCTGCTCAATTGAGAACTTACGTTGCATTAATGCCAAAGCGTTCTCGAAGAAATCGATCTGCTCCTCTTCCACAACCTGATCAAACAAAGCCCGATCACCACCTTTGAAGGACAGCTCACGAGAAATTTTTAACGGGCCATTGCCCGTCTGAGCTTTATGCCTGATGAACATGGCCGTAAATCGATAATCGCTTTGATACCCTAAACCTTGCAGCTGTTCAATCACATCCGCCACGATGATCGCAACGTCATCCATGGGCATAGAATGAGAATGAGAATGAGAGAGTAGCTTAGATGTCAATTCTTGAGATGAGTATTCTCTGCGAGCTAACAAGCCAATGGCTTTATTTTTAAGCTCACTATAGAGCGTTTTCTTCATCGACTCAGTAGAGTCGTTTTCAGATTGGCTATCAGTTTTCTCCATACAAAATCACCCACTCTCCACCGCGCCAAACCGTTAACTGCAATGGTCCATCTCGACTGGAAAGGTAGTCCCGGACATTCAAGAATCCGTCTTTAGAGACAAAAATCGGATGAGGCCCAACTTGAATAATCACATCACCACCAATCATGATGTCTGCCGCTCCCGGAATCTGCACCGGCAAAATTCCCGGTTTTAACCCCAAACGCTCCGCAGGTGACCCCTTCGCGACGCGCTGAACTAACAACCCTTGTGAATGAGGAACATTCAACGCCCGAGCCAACTCGCCTTTGATTGGGATGATGTCCGCACCAATCCAGGAAGGCGGACGATTGAGCAGAAGATCTTCAATCATGTTGATACTGGCAACAAAGCCCAGCCCCTCATTTCCACCCGATCGGGAACGGATATGACTGACGATGCCCACCAACTCACCTTCGGTGGTGTACATCGGGCCACCGGAACTGCCCGAATTGATCGCTGCATCGGTTTGAATGAATTCCATCGAAATCAAATCATCATAGACCCGACGACCACTGACATTACCTACCGACAAGGTATGCTCCAGTCCGTATGGCGCGCCGACAAGAAAGACCTCTTGTCCTACCTTTAACTTATCGGAATCTCCCAGACTGGATACGGATATGGATTCCGGTACTGTTTCCAACTGAATCAACGCGACATCGGCCAGATAGGAACTACTCACCACCTTTGCAGTCGTGGTTTCGCCCGTCTTAAAGGTTACTTCAATACTCTCGGCCAGATTCACCACATGAGACGCCGTTAACACCAAGCCTTTGGGATCTATAATCACCCCGGAACCTAATTCAGAGGTTTTCTTTTCGGTAATTCCTTGAGGTGAAACCTGCTGTTCATGAACGATGGTTTTTAATACCACCACACTGTTCATGATTTTCAGGTAACCCTCACTGACATCTACGGCCCACGTGCTGGAACTGATTACACTGAATAGCACTAACGAAGAGACAACAAAGAAACTCTTAAACCACCTAACCATCATGCGCTTACCTACAAAGATTCAAAGATGCAGAAGTTTATATATTCGCAGATTTATACGTATTTGTAGATGGATACGTACTTACCTTTTTAACGAGCTTACCTGTTTAACGAACTTATAGATTTACACATACTTCGTATTTTATATGTGTATAGACAGTGTACAGATAAATCAATGACGTCATCTCTGAATGTAACACCTTCTGAACGTGACAAATATCCAGAGTTAAAGGCGCTCTATCACTAAAGTGCTTCCGAACCCCATGCGACCGTAGCACACAGACCATGAATGCCATCATCACGATTCGCTAGGTACAACTGCATACCGTGCATTTCTGCGACTTGTTGGCAGATTGATAAGCCTAAACCGCTCCCCATACCCTGAACATCGTGCGCTCGATAAAACCGTTCCATAACACGATCAAGTTCTTCATTAGGAATTCCCGGCCCCTGATCCAATATTTGAACATTTTCAGCCTGCACTTTAACGGTAATAGTGCTGTTATCATTGGTATAACGAACGGCATTCTCAATTAAGTTCTTAAATAAGATACGAATAGCTCCCGGATTCCCCTCTACACTTACACCGGAATCACATTGAACGTCCCAAACAATATGTTTGTCAGCGGCTTCGTTCGAGTACTCGTTCATTACCTCCTGGCAGACCAAAGTGAGGTTAAGCGGCTGCTTGTCCTGAAGTGTTTTCTGATGATCCAATCGACTCAACATCAAGAGTTGTTCGACCATACCGGTTAATCGATCAATGCCTTTTAAGGATTGTTGAATAAACTTCTTTGTGTCTTCTGACTCAGCCACTCTTAAGGCATTTTGTAATTGAATCTTTGTCCCTGCCAACGGCGTCCTGAGTTCATGAGCGGCATCTGCGGTGAATTGTTGTTCCCGGGTCGCTGAATTTAATACTCGTCGAAATAGCGCATTCATCGAATCCACCAGTATCACTAATTCAGACGGAACACCCTCGCGACTGATGGCATTCAGGTTGGAGTAATCCCGATATTTTAACTCCTTGGAAATCACACGAACGGGTTTTAATCCGTATCCCACTAGCACCCACACTAAAATCGCTAATAACGGAGTAAGTACCAAAGGAATCATCAAAGTGCTCACCCCAATTTCCGTCACCATGCCATCACGAATTGAACGTCGTTGACCCACCAGAATAGTCAGGCCGGATTGATCATCCTTTAACACAAAAATTCGCCACAAGCGTTTAGACACGGTGATATCCCAGTACCCAGGCAGCAGGGTTTCAGGGTTCCATTCTGTGGAAGGATCTGAAGTAATCAACGTCTGCTGGGAGGCTCCCCACACCTGAAACGCCAGCTTCTTCTCATATTTGTGACCTTTGGTAGTTAAGCTCTCTTCGTACTCCTGTTGTTCATGGGCCTCTTCTAACGCTTTATCCTTTTCAAAGCTCAGGTATGGTTGAAACTGCAACATCGAAGTAGACTGTTCTTTCGTTTGAGAGTCTAAATACGGCGAGTTCAGATAATGAGCCATCATGCTTTGAAGAATCCGCGCCATCTGAGCCAGCTCCGCATCAAATAACTCTTCCACTTCTTCTTTGGTTTCGTGATAACTGAAAAACGCCGTTAAGCTACCAGCAATTGACACCAACAATATCAATGAAACCAGTAAGAACTGACGAATGCTTCGACGCCCGAATAGAAAGGTCATAAGGAATTCATTACTCAGATAAGTTAAGACAATAACCGATACCGCGAACGGTTTTAATCAGGGTTTTCCCCAGTTTTTTCCGTAGATGATGGACATGCACTTCCATCGCATTACTTTCCAAATCTTCTTCCCAACCATACAAAAGCTCTTCTAAGCGACTGCGCTCAAACACTTGGCCCGGGTGAGATGCCAACTCAAACAGAAGTTCATACTCTTTGCGACTGAGCGTCACCTCTTGGCCTTGTTTCAATACGCGTCGTTGATCAGGAAGAATAACGACATCCCCTAACTCGATCTCGGGACGTGCGGATCCTCCCGAGCGTCGAACCAAAGCCCGCAGCCTGGCTTCCAGCTCATCAATATCAAACGGCTTAAGTAAGTAATCATCGGCGCCTAAATCCAATCCTTTGACCCGATCCTGTATTTGATCCCGTGCCGTCAAAACCATAATCGGCACTTGCTTGTGTTGTGCTCGACACTTCTTAAGCACATCCAAACCATCCATGCCCGGCAATCCCAAATCCAAAACAACGCAATCGAAGGCTTCAGACAAAATAGCATGTAACGCAGACACCCCATCCTTTACCCAATCGATGGTATTTCCACTCATCTTCAATGCTGACGACAAACCATCGCCCAGGAGTTCATCATCTTCCACCAACAAAATACGCACACGCGTCTCCTTTTAACCCCGTCCAATGAACATAACTATCTGCTACTCATCTACAAATAACCTACAAATAGACAAGGCCCCTTGGCTGGCACGACCAAAGAGCCTTAGTCTTTTTTTACGATTAACGCTTATTCTTTCAGCTGATCCAATAAGTGCTTAATTTCTTGTCGGCGACCTTGATCCGCCAATGGGCGTAATGGTCTTGGATCAGACGCCATTGCTCTCTGCAAATATTGACGAGCTAAATCATAGCTGTCTTCACCGTCTTCTTCGACCAAATAACTCGCATACAGATAATTACTGTCAATACTGTCGGGCGCAATCTCTAACGCCTTGCGAAAATATTCGCGCGCCATATCACTATCACCAAAGGATAAAGGCCAGCCTGGGACTTTGTAATACAAGGTTGCAAGACTGGCATACGCAGAACCGTTTAAAGCTCGCTCATCAATCTTTAGCGCCTGTTCATAATACGCTTTCGCTTCCTTCACTTTGCCTAACGCGCTCAAGCCCCCGACTTCACCCGCATAAACACTGGTAATGATACCGTTCCAGATCAATAGATCTGGTTGATCTGGATGAGCAGCCAACGACTGATGCGCCTTATCAATTAACTGCTCAAACTGTTCCAGCTTATCTTGCTTCGGCACTTCATACTGGATATGCGCCCATTCCTGAGCCAATGCCAATGCTTCGTCTGAGAGTTCATTATTAGCTGAGACCAATGCTGAAGAGAAAACCAGACAACTTCCCAACAAAACACTGAATAGATTTTTCACATAAAAGAACAATCCCTTGGCTCTGCCGACTCGTACTGCAGATGATCTATTAACGTTTAAAATTGACCACATAATTATGCCCTCCCACTCACGTCGAGATATTTTTTAATGGTATGCAATTGTTTAGAGATAGATTGGGTAACCAGATTTGGAAAAATGGCATTAATTAATACAAACAGTTTTTCCGGCCAACCAAAGAAAGTTTGAGGTCGTCCCCGCTCCATTGCAGACACAATCTGCTGAGCGACCAACTCAGGAGAATCAACGTCGTTGCCTAAATCCTGATTTAACAAATCGACCGTGGCACTGTTGATATTTGTTTGGGTAGCTCTCGGTGCTACATAGACAACATCCACACTCGAATCATGCAGTTCTCTGGACAAGGCTTCAGAAAAGCCGCGTAAACCAAATTTCGATGCACAATACAAACTGTAGCCTGGATAGCCAATGCTACCGAAGGTCGATCCTACATTCACAATCATGCTTCTTGGATGCAGTTTCAGATGCGGCAAACACTTTTGAGTCATCAAAATTGGAGATCTAAGATTCAAGTCCAATTGTTTGAAGATTTCTTCAGCAGACTGACTTTCAAATTCAACAAAGTCAGACACCCCGGCATTGTTAATCAACACATTAATCTTAAGGTTGCTCTCTTTAATCTTGGCAACCAAATTAGAAATACCGGTTTCAGAGCGTAAATCTGCAGGAATCCAAGTCACCTGACATTCAGGAAAACGTACCTTAAGACAGGTCTTTAACTGCTCAAGTTTACTGGTATTGCGACCTGTTAATACAAGGTTTGCACCACGCTGCGCCAGTGCCTGGGCTAACGCCTCACCAATGCCTCCCGTCGCACCGGTCAAGAGTACAAACATGTCAGACATCGCCAATGAGTTTCCACTATACGACATGTTCTACCCCCTCAGCCTGATCATCTGTTCTGGCCGATTTCACTACTGGAGTTTCTTTCGTAGACGTTTCACGTTGCTGCTTGGCATCCGCTAGTTGTCTGAAAATATTTCCATAGAGTTCATAGAACTGATTCGCTGCATGAATGATAGCTTTTTGATCTTGTTCGTCCGTTACCTTATTCATCAATTGCTCAAAGAAATCCACATGCTCTAAATCCAAACTGCCGTGAGAAAATAAGTAACTGAATGCTTGGTTTGGCAGATCAAGCGTCGTCTGAATTTTGTTCGCCAAAGCCGTCGCTACCGAAACACTGGTTCCCTCAAGCACATGCACCATGCCAAAAAATGCCAATGGATTTTTTCGCTGAATCGAGTCATAGGCATAAGCCACCATCAATTCGGTAGACGGCCAGGGGTCATCCACTCGAACCCGCTCCTTATCGCCCCCGCATGCCGCAATATCATTCAAAATCCACTCTTGATGGCCTTTCTCTTCATCAATGTATTCCGCGACCGCCTCGCGTAACCATTCATAAGAATCCGACAATCGACCACCACACGTCATCAGCAATGGAACGGTATGCTTCACGTGATGATAGGCTTGCTCTAAAAAAGCCACATAATCTTCTTTGGTGATGTTGCCCTGTTCTGCCGCCGCAAACATTGGATTACTCAACAAACGTTGTCTTGCCTGCTCAGTTCCGACACATAATTGTTTAAAGAATGGGATCTGTGTATTTGAGGGCTTAGCCCCTTTAGGCTCTATTGATTGATCCGCCTGCATGATGGAAATCTCCTGATACTTATTCTGAATTTCGTTTTGATAGTGCTGAATGATCTGTTGTCGTCGAGGGCGTCCGTTCGGTGTTAAGGTTCCGCTCTCAGCAGAAAAAGGTTTGCTAAGCAATAACCAGTGCTTTACCTGGGCATAATCAGGCAGCCCCACATTCATTGCTTTAAGATGTTGTTCGATGGCCCTGGCTGACTGCGCTGATTCCAGTAGCGGCGTGGGTACAATCAATGCCATCAACATTGGCTGTCCGTCTCCCACCACTAAACATTGGTGAACAAAAGGAGAAGCCAAAACCTGACTTTCAATCCATTCAGGAGAGACGTTGCGGCCAAAACTGGAAATGAGCAGATTTTTCTTGCGGCCGTTCACATATAAACAGCCGTCATCATCAATTCGCCCAAGATCACCAGTGTGAATGATTTTGTCTGGAGAGGATTTTGGGCTAACGAGAATCTCGCCATCATCCGCAATTTGAACCGTTAAATGAGGTAGTGGTTTCCCCACACTCGAAGGTTTACTGCTCCGATCAGTATTAGCGTTTAATGCTACAACTGAAGCCACTTCAGAAAGACCGTACCCCTGAAAAACAGGAATGCCTGCGTCACTGGCCTGAGAAAGCAACGCATCTGAAACCTTTGCACCACCGACAGCCACAAATTCCAACGAGTCCAGACGTACACCAAATTTTTCCTTCACATAAACAAGCAGCTTTAATAGCTCAGGAGTGAGGATGATCGACTTCGGCTGCCACTTGGCTAATTGGTAAGCCCAGATCTCAGGATTAATTCGGCTGGAACCTTCAAATCCCAATTGCGAACAAGGCAGTAAAATAACCTCTCCACCTTTCGTTAGAGGCACATACACACCGGCAATGTTTTCCAGCAAGGTCGCTAATGGCAGCGTACAGAGGTGACGAGGCAGGTCACTGGTCACCCCATCAACCACTGTAGATAATGAGGTCACCACATCATCAATTAATGCCTGTTCAAGGCGGACACCTTTTGGAGTACCAGTAGAACCAGAGGTGTAAGTAATCTTGTCATAGCAAATATCTGTTGCCTCTGGCGAAACGATATAACTTGTCCACTGAGCTTTTTCAATGCCTTGCTCTGAATTCAAACTCACACACGCATCAACACCACTGTTACTGATAGCATGATCTCGTTGGGCTTCAGTGAAGTACAAAGGTATCGGTAATAAACCAACGCCCGCATCAATGCATGCTAAATCAATGATGACCCAATCAAACGAGTTATCCGCAATCAGAGCTAGACGCTTCACCTTTCGGGTTTTCAATATCAAACTAAAGGTATTAATAGCTTCTTTAAGCTCTTTAAAGGTCAAGGTTTTCTCGACACCATTTACAGCATTACCATTTGCAGCATTACTACTTACATCGACACCACGTAATGCCACCTGGTTTGGTGTACGTTCAGCCACTTGCATGATTTGCTGCAACATCACCGAGGGCGAATCAGCATTATTAGAAACCTCAGCAAAAGGCAAACTGGCACGTCTCATTGATTTCATGAACGCTCCCCTTCAACAACGATTTCAGGTGCCTGATCAAACATCCTACGAAAGACCGGATTAGCCATTAAACGGCTGATGCCTTTACCAACATTCGCAACGATCACCGATGGCGATGATTGATAGTAAGATCCCCAATCAGAAGAGTGATCAACCAACTTCGACGGATCGGCCTTAGCAATCTCAGTCCACTCAACCCCAAACGCATCAAACGTCTCTAACAAAAAAGAAGAGGCCGTAAACGCGATCCATTGATGCTCTTGTTGGTAAAACAATTTTGACAACAAGAAAAACAACTGGCGGAAAGATCCAGGGTTGGTCGAGGCAAGGTTGCCAACTTCAACGATTTGATTTCGGCCAGGCGTCTGACCGGTTACCTGTGCAATAACCTGTTCAATGGGGGCATCCAGATACTGTTCCAGATACAGTTTTGAAACCTCATCTGCTGCCTGATAACCCACCACACATGCAATGGAGCCTGACTTAAACAGTGCAACCAAATGCATCAAAAAGACATTCACTTCAGCGTTATATTTTTCACCGAATACTTGCTGGATAAAGGATTCAGATGCCTGGCGAATTCGACCATTCGCTGCAGCTTCTACCACTTCAAACGCGGCAGGCTTTGAATTTAGGCTAGATGCAGATGAATGCTCATCTTTCTTTTGAATTTGGAAAGGCGATGATTTAACCGAATGCAAACGCGGCTCTGGTGCCAAAGGTGAAAGAGGGTCTCTTTCATAGGAAGGCAATGTAGATTTGTTCATGATTCAGTCCTTTCATTGGATTCATTTCATTCTTTAAATCCAGAATAGGAACCAAACCTTAAGGAAAACTTAAGAAAGGACAGGTTATTTGATTAAAAATTGTTAATGTTTTTCGGGCATAAAAAAAGCGAGCCTGACGCTCGCTTTCTTATTTCACCGATTATGTAATATCAGTGATTAGTACCTTACAGTTCCAACTCACCTTCTTCAGGTGCTTTTTCAGCCACTGGAGTAATGGTTTCTAGTAACTGGCTACGGATATTGGATTCAATCTCGTTTGCAATGTCCATATGCTCTTCAAGGTATTTGGCGGCATTCGCTTTACCCTGACCAATCTTATCGCCATTGTAGCTATACCATGCTCCGGCTTTTTGAACCAAACCAAGCTTCACACCCAGATCGATCACTTCGCCCAAGCGATAAATACCAGAACCATACATGATTTGGAATTCGGCTTGTTTAAACGGAGGAGAAACCTTGTTCTTAACCACTTTAACGCGAGTTTCGTTACCTACCACTTCGTCACCGTCTTTAATAGAACCGGTACGACGAATGTCTAAGCGTACAGACGCATAGAATTTAAGTGCATTACCACCAGTAGTGGTTTCCGGGTTGCCGAACATTACACCGATCTTCATACGAATCTGGTTAATAAAGATCGCCAAACAGCCAGACTGTTTAATGTTACCGGTTAGCTTACGAAGAGCTTGCGACATCAAACGTGCTTGAAGACCTACGTGCGTATCGCCCATTTCACCTTCAATTTCCGCTTTTGGCGTCAAGGCTGCTACTGAGTCCACAACTAACACATCAACTGCATTTGAACGAACCAGCATGTCTGCGATTTCAAGCGCTTGTTCACCAGTATCTGGCTGAGAAACTAACAACTCGTCAACATTAACGCCAAGCTTTTCAGCGTAAATAGGGTCCAGAGCGTGTTCAGCATCAATGAACGCACACGTCTTTCCTTGTTTTTGAGCTTCAGCAATGGTGCTCAAGGTTAAGGTTGTTTTACCAGATGATTCAGGACCATAGATTTCAACGATACGACCATAAGGTAAGCCACCAATGCCTAATGCAATGTCCAACCCCAAAGAACCTGTTGAAACAGAAGGGATTTGTTCACGAGGGGCATCCCCCATTTTCATTACAGCACCTTTACCGAATTGACGTTCGATTTGACTTAGTGCGGCATCCAGAGCTTTTTTTCTATTGTCGTCCACGTGTTTGTCCTCAACCAAATACTGTATATTTGAACAGATTAAAGCACAGCAATTTTTAAATTACTATACTTTTATACAGTATTTTTAATAATTTATTTTAACTGACTTAGTAACCCTTCCAAAGCCGCCACCAACGTCTGATAACGAACTTGCTCCCGGTCACCAGCGAAGAGAAATTTTGAACTGGAAATTATCTCATTAACTGACCAACCAATCCAAACGGTTCCAACGGTTTTTTCTGCTGAACCACCGCTAGGCCCCGCAATGCCAGAGACCGCCACCGATACCTGACCAAAATTCAGATCAACGGCACCTTGAGCCATAGCTTCAACCACTTGCTGACTCACCGCACCATACGTATCCAGCAGCTCGTTAGAGACGCCTAACAAACGATGTTTGGCAGCATTGGAATAACTGACGATGCCTGCATTAAACCAATCGGAACTGCCTGCCGTTTCTGTAATAGCTTGCGCTATCCAGCCTCCGGTACATGACTCAGCCGTGACTAATGCAGCCTCTTGCTGAAGTAAACGCTGCCCAACCTCTCTGGAAAGCCGACTGATTCTTTGCTGTTGTTCTTCCGATAGGGCCATAACAATATTCCGGGCATGATGATCAAAGCATTTATAAAACTCGATAATGCATGAATAAACAAGTCACGTACTGGCAAGTAAATGAATTATATGAACTTCATATTCGATCATTCAAACACCTGAAATTCAGAATCGATTGTCATAGAATGTCACCCCCTAGTTTGTTCATCCCAGGTTAATTTCGGCACTTCAGGATAATTCATGACTAAGAAAAGTACGGATCAGTCATCTCAACATACGCCCATGATGCAGCAATATTTTAAGATCAAGCAGGAGCATCCGAATGAATTGGTCTTTTATCGTATGGGAGATTTCTATGAGTTGTTCTATGACGATGCAAAACTTGCCTCTGAACTACTGGACATTACGTTAACCGCTCGCGGTAAATCCGGCGGCCAGCCCATTCCGATGGCCGGTATTCCATACCATGCAGCGGAAGGTTACGTGGCTCGTCTGGTGAAGTTTGGTCGTTCCATCGCGATTTGTGAACAAGTGGGCGATCCGGCCACATCGAAAGGTCCTGTAGAGCGAAAAGTCGTTCGTGTAGTAACGCCAGGTACGCTCACTGATGAGGCCTTTTTGGAAGAACGACGGGACAACCTGCTCTGTGCGGTCTACGGGCTTGATCAAAAATTTGGCATCGCCACCATGGAATTATCCAGCGGGCGATTCAATGTACTGGAAGCACCGGACCAAGAAAGCCTACTCGGAGAGATCGAACGACTATCACCAGCGGAATTATTGGTTTCCGAAGATTCAGTACTGGTTGATCTATTTTCCGAACGTATGGGGGTAAGAAGAATCCCGCCATGGAACTTCGACAGTGAAACAGCTCTGCGTCTGCTAACCAAGCAGTTTAAAACTCAATCATTGCAGGGCTTTGGTTGTGATGACATGCCTGTTGCGATCATCGCCGCTGGCGCATTATTGAGTTATGCCCGAGATACGCAACGCTCTGACCTGCCGCACATTACCTCCATTTCGCCAGAAATTCGTGATGAATCCTTGCTAATGGATGCGGCAACCCGTCGTAATCTGGAAATCGACAGTAACTTGATGGGTGGCCATCAATTTACCCTGGCGGCTTTAATGGATCGATGCGGTACAGCCATGGGCAGTCGTTTACTTCGACGCTGGTTGAATCGTCCGATTCGCAATCATCAACAATTAAATGCCCGTCAGACAGCAATTACTGCCTTGATGGAAAACTATCTCTTCGAAGATCTGCTGGCTGTCTTGAAGCAAATTGGTGATATTGAGCGTATTCTGGCACGGGTTGCCCTCGGCTCGGCTCGTCCCAGAGATTTAGCGCGTCTTCGAGATACCTTTAATCTTCTACCTGATTTACAGCATTTCTTATCCGATCAAGCGTGCGAACTGTTAGTAAAGCTCAAAGAACACATAAGTGAATATCCAGAGCTGGCTGATTTACTGGCTCGCGCCATTATCGATAATCCACCGGTAGTTATTCGGGACGGCGGTGTTATTGCTGAAGGCTATGACAGTGAATTGGATGAGCTAAGAGGTCTTAGTGAAAACGCAGGACAATTCCTCGTTGATCTGGAAATCCGTGAAAAAGAGCGTACCGGACTCGCCACCTTAAAAGTCGGTTATAACCGCATGCACGGTTACTTTATTGAGTTGAGTAAACAACAAAGTGATCAAGCGCCGACCGAATACATTCGTCGTCAAACATTGAAGAATACAGAACGGTTTATCACGCCGGAACTGAAAGAGTTTGAAGACAAGGCATTGAGCAGTAAGAGCCGGGCGCTATCACGAGAAAAAGCACTCTATGAAGAGTTAGTTCAACGCTTGGGCGATTCCCTGGCCGAACTCAAAACCACTGCGTCAGCGATTTCTGAATTGGATGTGTTGGTGAGTTTTGCAGAACGAGCCACCAGCCTGAACCTGGTTCAGCCTCAATTAGTTGACACCACAGGCATTCAAATCACTGCAGGTCGCCACCCGGTGGTTGAAGATTTGCTTGATGATCCGTTTGTGCCTAACAGTGCCGAACTGACCAAACAAAACACAATGATGATCATTACCGGCCCGAACATGGGCGGTAAATCGACCTACATGCGTCAGATTGCCTTAATCGCGTTACTTGCACATACCGGTAGTTTTGTACCTGCTGAAGCCGTATCCATTGGCCCGTTAGATCGCATCTTTACTCGTATGGGCTCGTCGGATGACGTAGCCGGCGGCCGATCTACCTTCATGGTGGAAATGACCGAGACGGCCAATATCCTAAATAACGCAACGGATGAAAGTTTGGTGATTATGGACGAAGTCGGCCGAGGCACCAGTACCTTTGATGGTTTATCTCTTGCCTGGGCCAGTGCCGAACATTTGGCCAAGCTGGGCAGCCTGACCCTATTTGCAACACACTACTTCGAGATGACCGAGCTTCCTGAACTCTATGGCAACACCAGCAATGTTCATCTGACTGCGACTGAGCACGATGACCACATCATCTTCATGCACTCGGTACAAAATGGCCCGGCAAGCAAGAGTTATGGTCTGCAAGTAGGACAACTGGCAGGCGTACCACCATCGGTTATCCAAAGCGCCAAACAAAAATTGGCAGAGCTTGAATCAGAGCGGGTAAGCCTGAATGGCTCAGGTGATACCAAGGCTCTTCATTCGACACAAGAATCCCAGCAAGTGAAAGAATCCCCCTTCCAGGCGGATATGTTTATCTCTCCGGTGAACGACAAAGTACTTGCCTTGCTGGACGACTTATCCCCGGACGATTTAACGCCACGCCAGGCATTAGACGCCTTATACCAATTGAAAGACGCTGCGAAATAATTTGAATGATTCTTATTCATTAAAGATTTCGAGGCTTTAGAAACTCAGCCCATATCCTTTATCGGTAAAACTAAGGAAATGGGCGGAGTCATTCGCTTGCGCTAACCTGTTCCAAATCTTAGAATACGTGAAATTTTTGGCGTAGCTGTTATTAGTTGGCTGGTGTGTTTGGCCTAATAAGCAGTCTAGGAGACCAAGTAAAACAGGTTATGTACGCAGATTCAGCAAGTACAACTGCTTTACCCAGTCTCTAATCAAGACGGTTTCTCAATACTTCATCTCAAGCAGCGCGACCAAAATATGATGAGGAGAATAACTAGATGACCTTTGTTGTAACTGAGAACTGTATTAACTGTAAGTACACTGACTGCGTTGAAGTGTGTCCTGTAGACTGTTTTTATGAAGGACCAAATTTCTTGGTAATTCATCCAGACGAGTGTATCGACTGTGCATTGTGTGAGCCTGAGTGTCCTGCTGAAGCCATCTTTAGTGAAGATGATCTACCTCCAGGCCAAGAGAAGTTTATTGAAATCAACGCTGAGCTAGCAGAAGAGTGGCCAAACATTACTGAAATGAAAGGCGCTATGGACGATGCAGCTGAGTGGGATGGTAAAGAAGGCAAAGCAGACTTGCTACAGCGCTAATTGCTAACGCATCCTTCAAAGTTCCAATAAAAAGGCCGGTTAATTAACCGGCCTTTTTATTGGAACTCGTTAAAGTGATGGAATTATGCGCTGAATAGTGCCCCGCAGTTTAATCCCTGACTTTCAAGAATACCTCTTAAACGCTTCAACGCTTCAACCTGAATCTGACGAACACGCTCACGGGTCAAACCGATTTCTCGACCAACCTCTTCCAAGGTACTCATCTCATAGCCTCGCAAACCAAAGCGACGGGCCAAAACTTCACGTTGTTTTTCGCTGAGCTGATCCAACCAGTGATCAAGGCTGCCACGAATATCGTCCTCTTGGGCCACTTCCGCAGGATCAGATACTTTCTGATCAGAAATAGTGTCTAAGAGAGACTTATCGCTGTGCGGACCAATCGGTGTATCCACTGACGTTACACGCTCGTTCAAGCCAAGCATCTTCTTAACGTCACTGACTGGCTTATCAAGCAATTCAGCAATTTCTTCAGGTGTCGGTTCATGATCCAGCTTTTGAGTTAGCTCACGAGCCGCACGTAAGTAAACATTTAATTCTTTCACCACATGAATTGGCAAACGAATCGTTCGAGTCTGATTCATAATGGCTCGTTCGATGGTTTGACGAATCCACCAAGTGGCGTAGGTAGAGAAGCGGAAACCGCGCTCTGGATCAAACTTTTCAACCGCTCGGATTAACCCTAAGTTCCCTTCTTCGATCAAATCCAACAGTGTTAATCCGCGATTAATGTATCGACGAGCAATCTTAACAACCAAGCGAAGGTTACTCTCGATCATACGCTTACGTCCGGCTTCTACGCCCTTCTGAGCCAAACGCGCATAATATACTTCTTCCTCAGGAGATAATAACGGTGAGAAACCGATCTCATTCAAATACAGCTGTGTCGCATCGAGATTCTTCGAATGAGTCGCTGCTGCCAGTTTTACAGATTCATCATTGTCATCAGAATCATCAATTGTCTCATCAAACTCATCCACTGCGATGTCGTCATCAAGATCAATGCTATGATTTTCTGCTTGTAGTGCCATGATGTTTATCCTTCTTATAGTTCACCATTGTTAACCTGACCCCTTAATCAGGCCTACATTAGAACAGTACAAACTGGCTCTGTTCTATTTCCTAGACGTTGCTCAACGTTTAGGTAAGTAGTGCAGCGGATTCACCGGCTTGCCATCTTTCCGAATTTCAAAGTGAAGCTTCGGTTGATTAGTTCCAGTGGAACCAATCTCAGCAATTTTCTGCCCGGCTTGTATGATCTGATTTTCCTTAACTAGTAGCTTATTATTATGAGCATAGGCGCTGAGGTATTTGTCATCGTGGTGAATAATCACCAACTTCCCATAACCTCTTAAGCCGCTACCAGCAAATACAACCTTTCCCCTCGCTGCCGAATAAACAGGCTCACCCAATTTACCCGCTATATCAATACCTTTGTTAAAACGAGCGTTTGAAGAAAAGGTTCCTATGACTTTTCCTTTGGCTGGCCACTGCCAGAGTATTTTTCCTACAGATCTTTTCTCATTCGTCTGCCGAACTATTGGCACTTTTTTAGACTCTTCCTTTTTCTTTTTTACCACCTTGTTTTTATTAGTATTATTGGATTTTTTAGTCACCCTATTCTGGGTAGATTTCAGCTTAATTCGCTGTCCAGGATAAATGGTATAGGGTGCTTTGATGCCATTTGAAGCAGCTAACTGTTTGAAGTTTTTGCCATAATTCCAAGCAATGGAATACAGTGTTTCACCCTGACTGACTACATGATAGGTAGCTGACTTCTCACGACTGGAAAGTTTCTTTGACTTGGAATAATCAATACTGGATACGGTGGCATAACCTGACTTACCCGCACAGCCACTCGTAAGCATGACTGCAGTAGCCATACTAATAATCAAGAGTATTCTGAGACTGTTAGGTAAACGAATAGACATTAAAAACGTTCTGTTGGTTTTTAATGAAAATGTACTTGTTTTTGAACAAATTAGCCAAAAAACTTGTGAAATGGCAGTAAGAGTAACCACTGGCGATGAACAAACCAGGATCACTCACTCCATTACTGTGCGTGTAGCTGAGAGTTATCCGGGGCATTTCTGGCAATCAAGGTCACCAGAATGAAGCCTGCAATGAATGCCACCAAGCAAAGACCCAACTGAGGCGATAGTCCGGTCAAATCGGTATAAACACCGGGCATAACATTTGTCTGAACCAACGGCATCTGAGTGCCATCTGAGCCTAGTCGATACACGATGGTCATCTTCCAAGGCCATACTTTATACAAAGCGCCAATTAAAAACCCCGTTAAAATAGCCAACGTTTGGCTGGTGTACTTATCCAACATATGACTCAAAAACTTAGAGAAGGACATCAAACCAACGACACAGCCTGCAGCAAAGATCGATAAGATTGACAGATTAAATTGATGAACCGCTTCAAGAATATAGCTATACATCCCCAACAATAAGAGGATAAAGCTCCCCGACACCCCAGGAAGAATCATGGCACAAATAGCAAATGCACCGGACAAAAAAATCATCCACTGGTTCTTATCCAGCTCCACAGGTACAGCGGCCGAAACCAAATAGGCAAGTAAAATACCCAACAGCATCAGTAATCGCTCAATGAATCGCCACCGCTCCACTTCATTTAAAACAAACCAGGAAGACGCCAGAATCAAACCGGCAAAGAAAGACCATAAAGGTTCAGGGTAATGAATTAATGTCCAGGTCACGGCCTTCGCAAGACTCAAGATACTGATTAAGATTCCAGATCCAAGAATCAGTAAAAAAGTCCCATCCAGATAACGCCATAACTCTGAGAATTTCGCCGATTTAAGTAGTTTCAGCGCTTGAAGGTCAAAACGATTAATGGCTGATAACAATCGACCATAAATCCCGGTGATGAACGCAATGGTACCTCCTGATACGCCTGGCACAACATCTGCCGCACCCATTGCTAAACCTTTTAAAAACAATTGAATCTTCTGCGGTTTATCCATCACAAATGCCTAGTCATTCCTTATTTATTGAGTTGCTCTTGCTAACTCAGCGAATACCCGCCAACAGGGGCACAAATCGCGCAGGTTCAACTCGTTCAATCTCCACACCAGAAGACGTACGATCAACCAAAGTTAAATATTGCTTATCTCCACCCACCGGGATCACCATACGTCCACCAATAGCCAACTGCTCAATCAGAGCTTCAGGTATCGTATCCGGTGCAGCAGTCACCATGATAGCATCGAAAGGCCCCTTTTCCGGCCAGCCCATACCACCATCAGTATGAAGAAAAGCGACGTTTGATAGTTCAAGCAGCTTCATTCGGCTCTTAGCTTTTTCTTGCAAAGGGCCTATACGTTCAACGGTATACACTTCATTGACTAACTGAGCCAATACTGCCGTTTGATAGCCCGAACCAGACCCGACCTCCAACACTTTTCTTGGAGCACCAGCTTGAAGCAATAGCTCAGTCATTCTGGCAACGGTATAAGGTTGAGAAAGCGTCTGGTTGAACCCAATCGGAAGTGCAGTGTCTTCATAAGCCCGATGAGAAAGCGCTTCATCAACAAAAATATGTCTTGGAGTCGTGCGAATTACATTCAGCACAATTTCATCAGAGATGCCTTCGTCTCTCAAACGCTGAACCAATCGTTCACGCGTTCTCATCGAAGTCATGCCTACACCGTTAAGATCTACTGCCTTCACTGAGATGTCCTAAAATTTATTCTTATCCAACCATTGGCTAAGCTCTTCTCTTACACTGTGTTCACACATATCAAAGTGAACCGGCGTAATGGATACAAAGCCTTTTTTTATTGCATCGAAATCGGTGCCATCTGAATCATCTGCCACACTACCAACGGCCGACACCCAGTAACGAGTCTTCCCTCGCGGATCAATGATTTTTTCCGGTTTAGCGGCTCGCTGACGATGCCCCAAGCGAGTTACTTTAACTCCGGAAAGCTGATTCCACGGAAGGTCTGGTACATTTACATTCAGCACTGTGTATGGTGGCATTGGAATATCAGAGAGGCGTTCAGCCAGCATCTGAGCCACACGTTTAGCGGTATCAAGATGATGTAAGTTTCGATCCACATAAGAAATGGCAACTGCAGGCAAGGACAAACTACGCCCTTCCAGAGCAGCTGCGACAGTGCCGGAATATAATACATCATCCCCAAGGTTTGCACCCGAGTTTATTCCAGAAAATACACAATCGGGTTCAATACCTGCGATGCCATTCATTCCCAGATAGACGGAATCTGCAGGTGTTCCATCAACAGAGAACCAACGATCCTGAATCTCAGTGGCCATCAAAGGGCGAGTCAAAGTCAATGAATTACTGGCCCCGCTGTGATCTCGGTCTGGCGCACACACGGCCACCTCTGCCATGCCTTCTAAGGCTTGATGCAAGGCTTTAATTCCCGGTGCATTCACACCATCATCGTTTGAAATGAGTATTTTCATAAGAGTAACCCAGGGCTCCTCGATAGCGTTAGACGACTACTTTAGACTCGCAGTATGAACTTATATGAACTTCAGATAGCCGTTAATCTTCTCGATTTGGCTCCACCAAATTACAGACTTCCTTCAGACAACTGGTGGCATAACTGCCCCTTGGCAAATCGAAGGTAATTTCAATATCACGGCCTTCCAAGACATGCCAGTTCATATTTCTTGGAATGACACGCAATGCCCGCTGCTCGGGAGAAAAACGTTTCTTCTTAAATTGTCCGAACCAACTTTCAGACTCAAGCTCAGAAATACTCTCTGGCAGCTTGGCTCTGTCATCAAACAAGTTAATGGCAGGATGGACTTCGCCGGAAGCACAACGTGCGTCCTCCACATCCTCAACCACAAAGCCTGATTTACTCCAGTCGAACTGACCAATTTCCCCTTCGGTCAGGTGATTCCAGCACTGAGACTGAATACGTTCCGAGAGCGTAATATTAAAGATATAAGAGCGAAGCGCAGATAGATACATACCTTCAAGAAAACGCTGACGGGGGCGTTTTCCAGTCGTCAGCCAATCTTGCGCTTTCTCCAAATTACCACGATGAAACCCAAAGCGCTGATGACCAAAATAATTCGGAAATCCTTGCTGTTTTACCAGCTCTAGGTTTTTAACCAAGGCGTCTATATCAGAGACATTTCTTAACGTGATGATGAAACGATTCCCTTCATGCACCCCTGTTTTTAATTTCTTGGTGTGACGGGTTCTGGAGAGAAAATCCACCTGTTTAAAGACAGGCAGGGAAGGCTCTGACTTTCCGGGAAGATGAACCGAAAACCACTGTTGAGTCACCGCGTTTTTATCTTTAAGACCGCTGTAAGCTACCGCATGTTTTTCTACATTGAAGTGTCGAGCCAAATCTCTGGCAACATCTTGGGTATTTTTTTCTGACTTTTTAACTTCAAGCCAAAGATGCTCCCCTTCTCCCGAAGGTTCGATGCCCATCAATTCAATCACCTGAAAATCCTCAGGCGCTAGTTTGAATCCGGCATCTGGAAGAGGGTCTGTGTTTACATTTACAAAAGGAAGAGAGAAAAGTTTATTCATTCGCTATCAATACCACTGCATGGGCTTCCACACCCTCTTTACGTCCAACAAACCCTAATTTCTCAGTGGTCGTCGCTTTCACATTAATATCAGCTTGAGTAATGGCTAAATCCGAGGCCAAAAGCACTCGCATCTGATCAATATGCGGAGCCATCTTCGGTGCTTGAGCAACGATAGTGCAATCCACATTAATAACCCAATAGCCCCGATCTTTGAGTAGCTCCATCACATGACGAAGCAACTTACGGCTATCAATGTTTTCAAACTCTGAAGAGGTATCAGGAAAATGCTGTCCAATATCACCCAACGCCGCAGCACCCAATAGTGCATCACACAGGGCATGAATCAACACATCGCCATCAGAATGAGCAACAAAACCATGCGTATGTGAAATCTTAACGCCACCGAGAGTAATTAGTTCACCAGGGCCAAAAGCGTGAACATCATAGCCATGACCTATACGGATGCCCATATTCGACTCCTTAAATAGAAAGTACAGACTGATAACATCATTACCCAGCCCGTTGTTGAGTTAAAAACCACTCGGCCAGACTTAAATCTTCTGGATGAGTAATCTTAATGTTGTCCGTAGCCCCTTCCACCATAAGCGGAGAAAATCCGGCAAGCTCCATAGCACTGGCATCGTCAGTAATCTGAATTTTCTTCGATATGGCCTGCTCAATGGCATCTCGCAATTGGCCTAACCTAAACATTTGAGGGGTATAAGCCAACCAGATTTTGGAGCGATCTAATGTATGTGAGACTTCAGCCTGAAGATTCACCTGCTTAACAGTGTCTTTTGCTGGAATACCCAATAAACCACCATCAAGCTGTGAGGCCAAATCAAAGAGCTTTTCAATATCAGATACCCGAACACAAGGACGAGCAGCATCATGCACCATCACCCAGGCATCGTCTGCCGCTATTTCAGTCAACTCGTACAAACCATTTAAGACGGAATGAAATCGCTCCAGACCTCCGACCGCACAATGAACTTTAGGATGACTGGCATATTGGGAAGATGGCCAATATTCATCCTCGTCGGACAACACCAACATAATGCCAGAAAGATTAGGAACGGAGAGTAAACGATGAAGCGTTAGATCGAGAACGGTGCGATTATTAAGGGTCAGGTATTGTTTGGGACGGTCAGCTTTCATCCGGCTACCTACGCCACTGGCAGGAACCAAAGCCCAGAGTTCTTTATTCATGTTGGTTACCTATTTCTTTTTATCGTCCACCAAGAGATAAAAAGTCTCGCCTTCTTTGATCATCCCCAGCTCACTTCGTGCTCTTTCCTCAATGGATTCCAGACCACTTTTCAAGTCAAGCACCTCAGCCTCCAGAACCTGATTTCTGTCTTTTAGCCGATCATTTTCAAAGGTTTGTTCTTCAATCTCATCCTGTAAACGCCATATATGAGTAATACTGGCTTCTCCCAGCCACAGGCGTGCCTGAAGCATAAGAATCAATACCACTAAAGCGCCACACATTAATTGATACATTGAAAACCAAACAACAAATCAAAGTAGATAAAAAGGATTCAGGCAGTAAGCGACCAACAAATCCTGTCGCCCATAACAGAAAGGGGAAACCTGTGGTTTCCCCTTTCTTTAAGATAAAAGAACCAATGCAATATTAGCCTTGACCTTTGATCTCTTTCAAGCCGTTATATGGTGCTTTTGCGCCCAACTGCTCTTCAATGCGAAGAAGACGGTTATACTTGGCAACACGATCAGAACGACATAGAGAACCAGTCTTGATTTGACCAGCACAGGTACCAACCGCCAAGTCAGCAATGGTGGTATCTTCAGTTTCACCTGAACGGTGAGAAATCACCGCAGTGTAACCTGCGTCTTTCGCCATCTTGATTGCATCAAGCGTCTCAGACAAAGAACCGATTTGGTTGAATTTGATCAAGATAGAGTTAGCGATGTTTTTGTCGATACCTTCTTTCAGGATCTTAGTATTAGTCACGAACAAGTCGTCACCTACTAGCTGAACTTTGTCACCAAGTACTTTGGTCTGGTAAGCCCAACCGTCCCAATCAGATTCGTCCTGACCGTCTTCGATAGACACAATTGGATACTGCTCACAAAGCTCAGCTAGGTAGTCACTGAAACCTTCAGAAGAGAATACTTTACCTTCACCACTTAGATCATAGTTACCATCTTTGTAGAATTCAGATGATGCACAATCCAAGGCAAGCGTGATGTCTTTAGTTAATTCATAACCCGCATTTGCAGTCGCTTCTTTGATCACTGCAAGCGCATCTGCGTTAGAAGCCAGGTTTGGAGCGAAACCACCTTCGTCACCAACCGCAGTGTTAAGACCTTTCTGCTGAAGAACTTTCTTAAGTGCGTGGAAGATTTCAGCACCCGCACGTAGCGCTTCTGCAAAAGTAGGCGCAGATACAGGCTGAACCATGAACTCTTGGATATCAACGTTGTTATCCGCGTGCTCACCACCGTTCAAAATGTTCATCATAGGTACAGGCATGCTGTACTGACCAGAGGTACCATTGATGTCTGCAATGTGCTCATACAACTCAACGCCTTTCGCTTGAGCGGCTGCTTTTGCTGCTGCCAAAGACACAGCAAGAATTGCATTCGCACCCAACTTAGCTTTGTTGTCCGTACCGTCCAGTTCAAGCATCTTGTTATCAAGTGCACGCTGATCAGTTGCATCCATACCAACTAAAGCAGACTTGATTTCAGTGTTAACGCCCTCAACTGCTTTAAGAACGCCTTTACCAAGATAACGAGACTTATCACCGTCACGAAGCTCTAACGCTTCACGTGAACCAGTAGACGCACCAGATGGTGCACACGCTGAAGCAACGATACCGTTTTCAAGAATGACATCTGCTTCTACAGTAGGGTTACCGCGTGAATCCAGGACTTCGCGAGCCTTGATGTCTGCGATCTTAGCCATGCTATTACTCTCCAATGTTTATAAATCAAATAACTAAATTCTGTATTGAAGCGTTTCTGAAAAACGCTCCCAATTTACGTGTTTAAGCGGTAACGACTGGCTCAAACCCTTTAATCAAATCATCTAACTGTTTTAACTGGCTCAAGAAAGGTTCCAGTTTGTCCAATGGCAATGCACATGGGCCATCACACTTTGCTTCATCCGGATTTGGATGCGCTTCCAGGAACAAACCAGCCAAGCCCTGAGACAAGCCAGCTTTGGCAAGATCTGTCACTTGAGCACGACGACCACCAGCAGAATCAGCTCTACCGCCTGGCATTTGCAACGCATGAGTTACATCAAAGAAGATTGGGTATTCGAACTGTTTCATTACACCGAAGCCCAGCATATCAACAACCAGGTTGTTGTACCCAAAAGAGCTGCCTCGCTCACACAAAATCAGGTTTTCGTTACCCGCTTCTTCACACTTGCGAAGAATGTGTTTCATTTCCTGAGGGGCCAGAAACTGAGCCTTCTTGATGTTAATGACGGCATTGGTTTTTGCCATCGCAACCACAAGGTCTGTCTGACGAGACAAGAACGCTGGTAGCTGAATAATGTCACACACTTCAGCCACAGGTGCCGCTTGGTATGGCTCGTGAACATCAGTAATCACAGGCACATCAAAAGTTTTCTTAACCTCTTCAAAAATCTTCAATCCTTCGTCCAGACCCGGACCACGGAATGAAGTAATTGAAGAACGGTTTGCCTTATCAAAGGATGCTTTAAAAACGTAAGGAATACCTAACTTATCAGTGACCGTTTTGTATTCTTCAGCAATACGCATTGCCAAATCACGACTTTCCAAAACGTTCATACCACCGAACAACACCATTGGTTTGTCATTGGCGATTTCAATATCACGAACTTTAATTGTTTTCTGAGCCATCAGAATTTCCCTATCTTATTTTTTCGACTGTTCTAAAGCAGCGTTTACGAAACCACTGAACAAGCCATGACCTGCACGCGGCGTCGAAGTAAATTCAGGGTGGAACTGACACGCAACAAACCAAGGATGATCTGGCGCTTCCACAACTTCTACAAGGTTCTGATCCACAGAAACACCCGTGATGTTCAGACCTGCTTCTTTCAGACGATCAACGTACGTATTGTTCACTTCGAAACGGTGACGATGACGTTCAACTACATTCGCTTTACCATAAGCTGCACGAACAGTTGAGCCTTCTTCCAAGTGACACTCCTGAGAACCTAGACGCATTGTACCGCCCAAGTCAGACGCTTCGGTACGCTGTTCTACATTACCTTCGCCATCCACCCATTCAGTGATCAATGCAATAACAGGATGCTCACACGACTGATCAAATTCAGTGGAACTTGCACCAGTTAAGCCTGCAACGTTACGAGCATATTCGATAACCGCAACCTGCATACCCAAACAAATGCCCAGGTAAGGAATTTTATTTTCACGAGCAAATTGAACCGTTTTGATCTTACCTTCAACACCACGAGTACCGAAACCACCCGGAACCAAAATAGCGTCTTTACCTTCAAGGCAAGAGGTACCTTCTTGCTCGATACGCTCAGAGTCAATGAAATCGAACTTGATCTTGGTACGAGCTTTAAAGCCTGCGTGTTTAACCGCTTCAATCAACGACTTATAAGCGTCCAACAACTCCATGTATTTACCAACCATGGCGATGTTAACTTCATGCTCTGGATTCAATTCTGCTTCTGCAACAGCAGCCCACTCAGACAGATCCGGTGAGTCAGTTTTCAGATTGAATTTATCACAAATGATTTGATCCAACCCTTGCTCATGCAGCATGGCTGGGATTTTATAAATAGAATCCGCATCAGGAAGAGAAACAACCGCGCGCTCTTCCACGTTTGTGAACATAGCGATCTTACGACGAGAATCTGATGGGATAGATTGCTCAGAACGGCACACCAAAATATCCGGCTGGATACCGATAGAGCGCATTTCTTTTACAGAATGCTGTGTCGGCTTGGTTTTGGTTTCACCCGCTGTTGCGATATAAGGAACCAGTGTCAAATGCATGAACAAGGCACGGTTGCTACCTAGCTCGACTTTCATTTGACGAACGGCTTCTAAGAACGGTTGTGATTCGATATCACCCACCGTGCCACCGATTTCGACCAACGCGACATCAGCGCCTTCAGCACCAGCAATAACACGACGCTTAATTTCATCAGTAATGTGAGGAATAACCTGAACCGTACCACCAAGATAATCACCACGACGCTCTTTACGAATCACTTCTTCGTAAACACGACCTGAAGTGAAGTTGTTGCGTTTGGTCATTTTGGTGTGAATAAAACGCTCGTAGTGGCCAAGATCCAAATCGGTCTCAGCTCCATCTTCCGTGACGAACACTTCCCCGTGTTGATAAGGACTCATAGTACCCGGATCCACGTTAATATATGGATCAAGCTTCATCATAGTAACTTTAAGTCCACGTGCTTCCAGAATTGCAGCAAGGGAGGCGGAGGCGATGCCTTTTCCTAAAGAAGAAACAACGCCACCAGTAACGAAAATATATCGCGTCATACAGAACCCATCTTGGTTAAAAATGCGGTGAGAAACAGGAAGAATGCCCTGATCAAGATGGGGCGCCAGAATACCAGAATCACCGCGCATGAACAAATCAAAATCCATCAAAGAGCGTAATTTTTTAGACCCTTTGGTTCATTTTTGTAAACACCACCGACAGATGGTGAAAATTCATGCCTTATTGATTATTTTATCGATGCCAGACCACCTTCCATCCAAGCCGATCATCTTCACAAACGCACAATTGATCAAAAGCCAGATCAGCCACAGCCAGCAAAGTCTGATTGGAGTATAGCAACGGAATGTTAGAACGTTGCCACGGAGGTATCGCCTGCTCCTGAAACCACTTTTTCAAGTCTTTCGATTGAGAGTGACCTACAGGTCTGAAATGCTCTCCGCCTTTTCGATAACACACCTCAATCTGAGAATGCGTAATTCGTTGACCACTGACCGCCGGTTCAAATATCAAATGACTGCCATCAGGTAAAAACAGCTCGCCAGAGCAATTCTCTTCCAACTTGATTGAGCAACGCCAGTGACTCAAATCCAAGTGTTGCCGAGAAGGCACTAGATAGAGTCGATTCTGAAATCGTCGATACTCGAATTCACCCACCCGAAGTACCGCCTTGGCATCTTGCGGAGAATGAATCACTTCATTCAATAACACTCGAAGCTGCTCATTTGATAAAGAATAACCTGACCGTCTTCTAACCCAATGGGATAGCAATCCGCACTGTTCGGATTCAGGCAGCTCAGAAAGCGCATTAAGATCTAACGCCTCTAAACTCCGATATTGGTCTAACCATTGATCCCGATAATAAGCCAAGTTTTCTGCGTCTTGCGATATCACCTTTACGGAGCGAGAAACCGAATTCAAAAAACGAGGCCAACGAGCAATGAAAGTCGGAAGAATTTGATGACGAAGATAGTTTCGATCATAGGCTTCAAAGGCATTGCTTTCATCCTCTACCCAGTGCAAATTACGACGTTGAGCGTAACTCTTTAAATCCTCTCTGGATTCATCAATCAAAGGCCGAAACAACAAGCCCTGGTTAAGCGCACGTTTTTTGGGTATTCCCGACAATCCCGTTAAGCCTGAGCCACGAGCTAACCGCTGAAGAAAGGTCTCCGCCTGATCATTCAAGTGATGCCCCATCAGCAGCACTTCATTCGGCTTCAAGGTAGACTCGAATACTTGATAGCGAGCTTTACGTGCATTCTCTTCAAACGAGCCACGTATATCGACCGATACCCGCTCGATAATTGCTTCGATATTTCCTGAATAAGATTCAGCCGTAGTTTGACAAAACTCAACCCAATCATCGGCATTCTCACTGATGCCATGATGGACATGTAAAATGCGAACAGGGAGATCACTTGAAGACGCCACCAACAAATCCAGCAGCACACGAGAATCCAAACCACCACTGAAAGCAACACACCAACCACTTACATGGTTGGTATTTAGCAAATCATGAATTTGATTAGAAAAACGATCCGAGAGATCAGAGGAGTGTTTTTGATTCATGCTATTCACTACTAATTAGCAAACATAGTTAGCAAAAATGGTTAGCAATAATCAAGCTAGTTCTGACCGTATGACATCAGGCGCTCATATCGACGATCAAGCAGTTGATCCATTGGAAGTTGTTCCAGTTTTTCAAGCTGCTTAACCAGCACCTGCTTCAAATGTCCGGCCATTTGCTGCGGATCTCTGTGTGCACCACCCAATGGTTCATCGAGTACCTGATCTACAAGCCCCAAACTTAATAAGCGATCTGCCGTAACACCCATGGACTCAGCCGCTTCCGGAGCCTTCTCGGCACTCTTCCATAAAATAGAAGCACAGCCTTCTGGTGAAATAACCGAATAGATGGAATATTTTAGCATGATCAGATGATCACACACGCCGATGCCCAGAGCACCACCAGAACCACCTTCGCCAATCACACAAGAGATAACCGGTACATTGAGATGAGACATGACAGCTAAATTATGAGCAATTGCCTGACTTTGCCCTCGTTCTTCGGCATCAATCCCCGGATAAGCGCCCGGCGTATCAATAAACGTCAGAATTGGTAATTTGAAGCGTTCAGCCATTTCCATAATTCGACACGCCTTACGATAGCCTTCCGGCTTCGGCATACCGAAATTGCGACGCACCTTCTCTTTTACATTACGACCTTTCTGATGACCAATCACCATCACAGGACGCCCTTCCAGACGAGCGATACCACAAACAATCGCAGGGTCATCAGCAAAGCTGCGATCACCATGCAATTCATCGAATTCGTCGAACAGGTATTTAATGTAATCGAGGGTATAAGGTCTAAGAGGATGGCGTGACACCTGAGTCACTTGCCAAGGGCTTAGTTCAGAAAAAATAGACTCGGTCAGAGCCGTACTTTTATTTTGAAGCCTTTGTATCTCTTCTTGAATATTTAATTCATTATCATTGCCAACCAAACGGAGCTCTTCAATCTTATCCTGAAGCTCAGCAATCGGTTGTTCAAAATCAAGATACTGTGAATTCATTCACTACTCGCCTAACGGGACCGTTACTATTGTCTCTCCCCCAGACCATAAGATGACACGTCTGCAAGCAAGAGCACTAACCAACATAATTAAAAGATCAAAATCGGTTCCATTCCACCACTGCATTGAAAACATCTCGAATCAAGACAATCCAAATCAAAACAACAGCAGTGGAAGTGAGAATATTTTGTATTCTATCTCAAATTCTGTCATATGTCAGAACTTCGATACAATATCTCTACATGTTCGTGACCAAATTCCGATCTTAAAGCACTCACATTGGTGTCATCAGGTGCCAATTTCCATTCATCACCCAATCGCACCCGGCCTCGTGCATCTTCACGTTGATAATCAATCAACAAGGGCACCCCTTCTTGGGAGAAGCTCAAGCTGCCTTCGTTAAGGATTTTGTTGAATTGCAACGTATCTTTATCGTTCAGCAATTTCACTCGAACGTATTTGGCGTATTTATTCCGTGCACGTTCTACGTCGATCAAGGATTTTACCCGACAACGAATACCACCAGAGTAGTTGTCGTAACTCACCTCGGCCTCAACTACGACAAGGACATCGGGCTTGAGCCACTCTTTATTCTCTGCGTATAACTCGCCAAACAGGCCAACTTCCACACGAGCAGTACGATCATCCAACGCCAAGAATGCCAAGGTATCGCCTTTTTTGCTTTGCATGGTTCGAATGTCCATAACCAAGCCCGCAATCAGATAAGTTTTGTTACGATCCGGCTCCAAATCTTTCAAACGACAGGTCACGATGGATTTAACTTCGGTTTCATACTCTTCAATCGGGTGGCCGGTTAAGAACAGACCGAGCGTGTCTTTTTCTTTCGCTAATTTCTCTTTTGGAGACCACTCTTTAATGGCCCGGTAATCTTCATAGACATCACGTTCAGTGTCTTCCGCCATGAGCTCACCAAACATATCGACCATGCCGGCATCCTGGTTTTTTGCCGATTGATCGGCAGCTTTAACCGCACTAGGAATCGCAGCAATCAACGCCGCACGATTAGGACCAATGCTGTCAAACGCTCCAGAGCACACCAAAGATTCAAGTGTCCGCTTGTTAACTTTTTGAGCACCAACACGCTCACAGAAGTCGAATAAGTCTTTAAATGGTCCATCTTTCCGTGCCTTAATAATAGCCTCGGCAGGACCTTCACCAACCCCTTTTACAGCGCCCAATCCATAAACCACTTCATCTTTATCATTCACGGTAAACATGAATTCAGACTGGTTTACATCAGGAAGCACCAACTTCAGCCCCATCTCCCGACATTCTTCAATGGAAATAACAACCTTATCGGTCTTTTCCATATCCGCCGACAATACCGCCGCCATAAAGGCCGCAGGGTAATGAGTCTTCAACCAAAGGGTCTGATAAGAAACAATCGCATAGGCGGCGGAGTGGGATTTGTTGAATCCGTATCCGGCAAACTTCTCTACCAAGTCAAAGATGTTCATCGCCAGATCAGGATCAACACCCTGCTCGATGGCACCTTCACGGAAAATGCTACGCTGCTTGGCCATTTCCTCCGGCTTTTTCTTACCCATCGCTCGACGAAGCATGTCCGCGCCGCCCAGAGTGTAGCCCGCCAATGCCTGAGCAATCTGCATCACCTGTTCCTGATAAACAATAACGCCATAGGTCGGCTCAAGAATGGTTTTCAGATTATCGTGTTGGAAGTCCGGGTGTGGATAAGCCACTTCTGCCCGACCGTGCTTACGGTCGATAAAGTCCTGTACCATCCCGGATTCCAGTGGCCCTGGTCGGAACAGAGCCACCAATGCGATCATATCTTCAATGTTATCCGGCTGAAGGCGACGAATCAGATCCTTCATACCTCGGGATTCCAACTGGAATACAGCGGTTGTTTCAGCGCGTTTTAACAGCGCAAAGGATTCAGGGTCATCCAATGGAATCAAGTTAATGTCGATCGAATCAAGCCCTTCTTTGGCTCGCTTAGCATTTACCGTTTTAAGCGCCCAATCTACGATGGTTAGGGTCCGAAGTCCCAAGAAGTCAAACTTTACAAGCCCCGCTTCTTCTACGTCGCCTTTATCAAACTGGGTTACCACACCTGTGCCATCAGGGTCACAGTTCACTGGCGAGAAGTCGGTCAATTTAGTCGGCGCAATAACCACACCGCCGGCGTGCTTACCGGTACCACGAGTGATACCTTCAAGCTTAAGCGCCATCTCCCAAATTTCTTGGGCTTCCTCATCCGTTTCAATGAATTCTTTAAGCTCTGCCACTTCTTCAATGGCATCTTTAAGCTTCATTCCCGGTGTGGCCGGAATCAACTTAGACAAGCGATCTGCCAAACCATAGGATTTACCTTGTACGCGGGCCACGTCCCGAACCACCGCCTTCGCGGCCATGGTACCAAAGGTAACGATCTGAGACACCGCTTCCTTACCATAGTTTTCGGATACGTACTTAATCACCTGATCACGATTTTCCATACAGAAATCGATATCAAAGTCGGGCATGGAAACCCGCTCCGGGTTTAAGAAACGTTCAAACAGCAAGTCGTATTCAAGTGGATCAAGGTCAGTAATTTTCTGAGCATAGGCAACCAACGAACCGGCACCGGAACCACGCCCTGGCCCTACCGGAATATCATGATCTTTCGCCCATTGAATGAAGTCCATTACGATCAGGAAGTAACCGGGGAACCCCATCTGGAGAATAATATCCAGCTCAAAGTCCAACCGATCATAGTATTCTTTACGGCGCTCCTGATACTCAGGGCTGTCTTTATCCACATCCCTCAGAATAATTTCAAGACGTTCTTCCAAGCCCTGAGCCGAAAACTCACGGAAGAACTCATCCATAGTTTTCCCTTCCGGGATTGGGTATTCAGGTAAATAGTAGGTACCTAGCTTTACTTCCAAACTGCAACGCTTGGCAATTTCAAGAGTATTCTGAAGTGCACTTGGAATGTCAGAAAACAATTCTGACATTTGTTCCGGAGACTTGAGGTATTGTTCTTCCGTGTAATTCTTGGGACGGCGAGGATCTCCCAGCGTATAACCCTGGTTAATACACACGCGGGCTTCATGCGCTTCAAAGTCCGTTTCTTTAATAAATCGAACATCGTTCGTAGCAACAACGGGTAATTGAAGTTGCTGAGCCAAGGCCATTGAACCTTGTAAACTGACCTCATCACCATCTCGACCACAACGATGTAACTCAAGATAAAAACGCCCCTCGAACAACTTAGCCCAGTATTCGGCTCTGCTTTGAGCTAGAGCTGTATTGCCTTTAATTAATGCAGCACCAATATCACCATCTTTACCACCAGAGAGAAGAAGCAAGCCTTCATGCTTTTCTTCAATCCAGGCTTTACTGACGATGGGGACTTCATTTCTTTGGCCAATAAGATAGCCATCTGAGACCAGCTCTGTCAGGTTTCGGTAGCCTTTTTCATTAATACACAGCAAGCACACACGAAACGGTTCATCGGGAGAGTCTGGATTCTCCAACCAGACATCGGAACCCATAATCGGCTTTAAGCCGCTTCCCTGAGCCCCTTTATAAAACTTTACCAAACCAAACAAATTGCCCTGATCCGTCAAAGCCACAGCCGGTGCATTCTGCTCAACCGTTGTCGACAATAGTGGCTTAATTTTGACGATGCCATCAATCAGCGAAAACTCAGAGTGAACACGCAAATGAACAAAGGGGGCGGATGACATTCAAGCTCTCCAGGAAAGATCGATAGAATAAAAGCGGGCAATTAAAATAAGAGCGAAAGAATACCATATCCCCCCTAAGGGGATAAGCCATGCGATACATTCATTCGCTAAAAATACACAGCCAAGTGTTCCTGCTCTCAGCAGAAAAACTCAACAGAGAAGACTTAAAACAAAGACAAGTTTTTCTGAACCGGCGCAAAGCTTTTACGATGATGTTTGGTCACACCATACTTTTCTATCGCGTCCATATGAACTTTGGTGGGATAACCTTTGTGCTTTGCAAACCCATACTCAGGGTATTCAAGATCCAGAGCAACCATCTCCCTATCCCGAGTCACTTTTGCAAGGATAGAGGCGGCCGCAATCGCTGCATGACGGGCATCCCCTTTCACCACGGCTTCCGCAGGGCAAGGTAATTTTGGTGGGAGACGATTTCCGTCAATCAACGCATACTCTGGCGCAACGGACAGAGATTCAATCGCGCGTTTCATCGCTAACATAGAGGCGTGAAGAATATTGAGCTGATCGATCTCCTCAACAGAGGCACGAGCAATCGAAAAGCTCAGCGCATGTTCCTGAATTTGATCAAACAAGGCTTCGCGCTTTTTTTCGGACAGTTTCTTAGAATCATCCAACCCCACAATAGGTTTATTGGGATCAAGAATGACCGCCGCCGCAACCACATCCCCTGCCAGAGGGCCACGACCCGCTTCATCAGCCCCCGCCACCAAGTAACCCGGATACTCAGGAATAAAAGGCTCTAAAACAACCTTCACCATAATTTATACTTCAATCCCAAAATAATTCATCGAGCTAGTTACTCGAGCTAGTTACTCGAGCTAATTTCTCGATCGAATGAGAGGTCAAACCATTGGTCGACCCATTATCGGCCAATCAAATCCAATACAGCGCGGGCTGCTTTGGTGTTACCACCCTGCTGTAAAAGCTCATGAATCTGGTGAAACTCCTGTACTACCGACTCGTATTTTTCTGGATGATTAATACGATCAATCACTTCTTCAGAAATAGCCTCGGGTGTTGCTTCATCCTGTATTAATTCAGGAACCAACGGCTTATTGGCCAGCAAATTCGGAAGGGAAATGTAATCCACCTTCACAATACGTTTACCAATGGCATACGTTAAAGGTGCCATTTTATAAACCACTACCATCGGGCGTTTATGAAGCGCAGCTTCCAAGGTAGCCGTACCAGACGCCAAAGCAATGACATTTGCTGCGGCCATCACGGTTCGACTTTGGCCATCCACCATTTTGATCTGTTGACCCACACCCACCATTTGCTGCAACGCTTCAAGCTGAGTTCGACGAATCTCATTCGCCGCTGGCAGTACTAACTGGGCATCAGGTAACTTCTGGTGAATTAAATCAGCGGCCCGTAGCATGGTTTCACCAATGTATTTGATTTCGCCACCGCGACTGCCCGGCAGAATGGCAACAACCGGTCGTTGCGAATCCAAGCCAAGAGCACAACAAGCCTCTGTTCGGCTCGGTTCCATAGGAATATCATCCGCCAAGGGATGACCCACAAAACACTCTTTCATGTTATGCGCTTGATAAAACTTACTCTCAAAGGGCAACAAAGTAAGCATCAGGTCAGTACTTTCTTTAATTTTAAAGATGCGCTTTTTACGCCAAGCCCAAACCGAAGGACTGACATAATGCACGGTTGGTACACCCAGTTTTTTGAGCTTTCGTTCCATCCGAAGAGTAAAGTCAGGCGCATCAATACCGATAAAGACGTCCGGCGGATTTTTTTTGAAATGGCGATACATTTTCCGATGTATACCAATCAGCTCTCTTAGCCGTCCCAGTACTTCAACCAACCCCATTACGGATAAACGCTCCATTGGGAAATGAGTGTTAAACCCT
The DNA here is from genome assembly GCF_030159995.1 of Litoribrevibacter albus. Taxonomy (NCBI): domain Bacteria; kingdom Pseudomonadati; phylum Pseudomonadota; class Gammaproteobacteria; order Oceanospirillales; family Oceanospirillaceae; genus Litoribrevibacter; species Litoribrevibacter albus. The sequence goes on from NZ_BSNM01000011.1 coordinate 292,101, forward strand.
TGCTCAATCATCAATGGGCCACCGATGCCTTCTATAATCGCATCAGGGTAAGTTTCACGAAGCTCTTTAATCAGGCCAGAACCTAAGATGTCACCAGATGCTTCTCCGGCAATCATGCCTATCCGTAGAGGTTTATTCATATTGTCTTAACGTTATTGCTCTTCAAAAAATACTGAACTTTATGAGAAAAGAAAAAGCCGCCTAATAGGCGGCTGTTTTATAGGTTATCGTACGATTCCCCGGGTGGAAGCAAGAATTGAATCATAAAATACTTTTACTGCCGGTCGTTCTGCAGCAATCGGTTCGATTTCTTTCAACGCTTCTTCCAAACGCAATCCTTGACGGTAAACCACTTTATAGCAGTTTCTAAGCAGCTTGATGTCTTCTTTTTCAAAGCCTCTGCGCTTAAGCCCTTCAAGGTTAATCGCAGCTGGCTTCATTGGATTGCCGTTACCAATAACATAGGCTGGCACATCTTGGTTAACCGCAGAGCCACCACCGATCATCGCATGAGCGCCAATTTTTGCAAATTGATGAACACCCGTGCCACCACCAAGAATCGCAAAATCACCAACATGTACGTGGCCAGCCACCATAGCATTATTTGCAAGAATACAGTTGTCGCCAACAATTACATCATGAGCGATGTGAGCATTACACATAATTAAGTTACCAGAACCGACGATGGTAATGCCTTCGTCCTGAACGGTACCACGATGAATCGTTACGCCTTCACGAATGATGTTGTTGTCACCAATCGTTAACTGCGTTGGTTCGCCCGCGTATTTCTTATCCTGACAGTCTTCACCAATGCTCGAAAACTGATATATACGGTTATTTTTACCAATGACCGTAGGACCTTTAATCACCACATGAGAACTAATGACGGTTCCTTCGCCAATGGTCACATCTGGACCTACTATCGTCCAAGGTCCAATTTCTACGCCATCAGCGATTTCAGCGCTTGGGTCAATTATTGCTCTAGGGTCAATCAAGGGTTACCTGCCTTTCTACACACATAATATCCGCCACACATGCGACTTTTTCATTCACTATGGTTCGACATTTAAACTTTAGCAGATGATGACGCTCTTCAATGAACTCTGCTTCATGTTCCAAACGATCTCCGGGAAAGACCGGCTGTTTGAATCGAACCTTATCGGCACCGGCAAAATAATATAAAAATCCTTCCGATGCCTTTTTATTTTGTAACTGATATGCCAAAACACCGGCTACCTGAGCCATGGATTCAAGAATTAACACTCCTGGCATAATACTGTGGCCGGGAAAATGACCTTCAAAAAAAGGTTCATTCGCAGTCACGTTTTTATAGCCTTTGATAATCTTATTGTCCTGATCAATTTCCGTGATGCGATCAACCAACAAGAAAGGGTATCTATGAGGTAAATATTCTTTGATCTCTTCGATATCCATATCGTCCACCCTTACCGGTTTATTTTGATGCTTTCAGTTCTGCCAGCTCTTTTTCTAACACTTTTAAAGTACGAGCCATATCATCCAGTTGACGATAACGAACCACACTCTTACGCCACTGTTTGGTTTCTTGGTAGCCTGTACCAGACGAGTAAACGCCAGGCTCTTTAATGTTACCAGTAATCGCAGCCATACCTGTCATTTGAGCGCCGTCAGCAATTTTCAAATGTCCAGAAATACACGAGCCACCACCAATAATGCAATACTTCCCAATTTCTGTACTACCAGCAACGCCAGAACAAGCAGCCATTGCCGTGCCATAGCCAATTTTTACGTTATGAGCGATTTGGATCTGATTATCCAGAATCACATTATCTTCAATTATCGTATCTTCAATGGCACCACGATCAATGGTTGTATTAGCACCGATTTCAACTCGATTACCAACCCTCACACCACCGATTTGAGCAATTTTATGCCACTCACCTTTCTCATTAGCATAGCCAAAGCCATCACTACCAATAATAGCGCCCGATTGAATAATTACCTGATTACCAATCTCTACCCCATGATAAACAGTTACACGAGGATACAAACGGCAGTCATCTCCTAACCGGCTATTTGCTCCAATCACAACATGGGCCATCAGCTGAGTGTTTCTACCAATAACAGCACCATCTTCAATAACAACGTAAGGCCCTATGTGAACGTTTTCGCCAAGGGTTGCGGTATCAGATACCACAGCTGTTGGATGGATACTTGAAGACAGCTTAGGTGTAGGATCAAATAAATGAGATAACTTGGCAAAAGCCAAATATGGATTATCTAATATCAGTGCAGCACCTTGAAATTGATCTGCAAATTTCTCAGGTAAGATCACGGCTGATGCTTTACAGTCTGAAAGAACAGAAACATATTTGGTATCAGATAAAAATGTAATATCACCGTCTTTGGCCTTATCCAAGGGAGCCAACCCTTGAATTTCAAGACCACTATCACCTCTAAGTTCCGCACCTAGAAACTCAGCAATTTGTTGAAGCGTTTTACTCATATAAAGCCTCTGATCTTTCTTCAGAATTTTGCACCAGCTAGACACACAAACGCACCTAGCCTCGGCTAAGTGCGCTATATGGACTGACTTAAATTACTTGGTTTCTTTGGTGTTCAACTTCTCTAGTAATTTAAGAGTAATATCCATGCTAGGGCTAACCCATAGCGTAGCTTCACGTGTCAACAAAAGATCAATTTTCAATTCATCAACCAATTCTTTTAACGCCGCATCAATCATTGGCTTATTCTGAGCCAAGAATTCTTTTTCACGATTGGTTTGCATCTTACGAACTTTCTGAATGATGTGTTTCGCATCAGACTGTTTACTCTGAATTTCTTCAAACAAACGACGCTTATCCTCATCAGACATTAGCATGCCATCTTTCTGACCTTTCTCTTGAAGCGTTCTGATTTCCTGCTCCAACTGACTTAATTGATCTTGCTCTGCTTTAAATTCATTTTGAAGTTCAGCAACCGCTGCTTTAGCCGCTTCAGAATTCATCAGTGCACGATAGATATCCACTACTGCAATTTTTGACTCCGCAAAAGCAACAGAAGAAGCCAAAGAAAGCACACTAATAACTAGAGCCGATATAATTTTTTTCACAAGTCCGTCCTTTCGTTGTATTTATCGTTTTTCGTTAATTCAATATTCAAGCACTTTGTTAACCTAGAAAGGTCGACCCAGTGCAAATTCGAAGATCTGAGTATCGTCATCATCCTTCGCATTAAGTGCTTTTGCCAAGCTGAATGATAATGGACCAATAGGCGTTACCCAAGAGAAGGAAATACCCGCTGCTGCTCTGATCTCATCTACAGCAAACTCATATTCTTCTCGATTAGTATCATACACTTGACCCGCATCCAAGAAGAAAGCCGTTCTGAATGAGCTTTGGTCTTCTACAAACGGTAATGGGAAAATTAATTCAGCAGAACCTTCGACTAATAAGTTACCACCGAAGGGATCATCATCGCCAATCTGCTCGGTAACATAATTGCCATCCGAGTCCACTTGATACGCCGCCACATATTCACATTCCTCCACGGAATCTTTACATGAAACATCGGTTTTAGCGCTAATACGCTTATATTGTTCAGCTGGCGTAGTCCTAGGCCCCAATGAGTTTGAGGCAAAGCCACGAACAGAACCGATACCACCGGCATAATAATGCTCCCAAAATGGCATTGCGCTAGCATTGTAAGAATCACCATACCCTAACTCAGTACGCAATCTAAAAATATATTCCTGAGATTTAGTTAACGGCTTAAACATCTGACCTTTATAGGTCAGCTTATAAAAAGGAACATCACTGACAGGAGTTGACAGCTCTAGCGCTAAGGATTGCGACGAACCACTGGTTGGCATCAAACCTCTGTTCAAGGTAGAACGAGTCCAAGACGTAGTAATGGAGAAATCATTAAAGGTATCCCCCTCTTCATCAACAAAGCCTTGAGCTTCTTCCGAAGGTGGATCAAAGTAACCAATATTACAAGGAACCTCTCCATAACGACAAACAATACTATTTAGAACCGAAGGATCTGAAGTTTGAGGAGGAGTATTAGAAAGACCTGTATTAGGTTGATAATATTGATCATTCACATAATAATCGATCCCATCGATAGGATTCGGAGAACCAGAAATTTCCTGTGCTGGCTCATCACCCAACGTCAACTTGGTTCTGGACACACCAAAGTCGATACCAATGCGTTCAATATTACTGATTGGGTAACCAAAGTTAATACCGCCGCCGTATCTGTCAGTCTGATAACTGGAAATATCCGCTTCGCTATAATCTGTCTCTTGGTAGAACAAGCTAAAACCACGGCTAATACCATCTACAGTAAAATATGGATTGGTATATGAGAAATTCACGCTGGAACGGAAGTCACTGCGAGACACACCGAATGACACACGATTCCCCGTTCCCATCCAGTTATTTTGACTAACCGCAGCACTTAAGATCAGACCACTGGTTTGAGAGAAGCCCACACTGGCGGTTAAGCTACCAGAAGATTGCTCTTCAACGGTATAAACAACATCAATCTGATCTGTGGTTCCTGACACAGGCGGTGTTTCAACGTTTACAGTCTTGAAATAACCTAAACGTTCTAAACGAGTCTTCGATTGTTCAATCTTATCAGTAGATGCCCATCCACCTTCAATTTGACGCATTTCACGGCGCAAAACCTCATCCTTGGTTTTGTCGTTCCCTTTAAAGGAAATTCGTCTAACATACGCGCGTTTTTGAGGGTCAACAAAGAAAGTCACATCCACCTTCTTTTCATCCCCGACTTTTTGAGGAATGCCATTCACGTTGGCGAAGGTATAACCCTCGTTGCCCAAGCGTTTGGTGATGAAATCTGCACTCAACGTCACCAATTGACGTGAGAAGGTCTGATCTTTTTCGACAAGAATAAGGCGACGTATTTCTTCTTCGGTAACAACAATATCACCAGCGAGATTCACTTCGTTAACAGTGTACTGCTCACCTTCAAAGACATTGATGGTTACAAAGATCTGTGACTTATCAGGACTGATCGAAACTTGAGTGGACTCAATACTAAAATCAATATAACCACGATCCATATACCAGGACTTTAGCTTTTCAAGATCCCCTGAAAGTTGTTCACGAGAATAATTTCCGGACCCGGTTGCCCACGACAACCAGCCTTTCTCTGATAGGTCAAACTGGTTTAACAACTTTTCATCATCAAATTCTTCATTACCCACAATATTAATGTGAGTTACTGCAGCCATGGTGCCTTCTTTGATGTCGATCTTCAGAGCAACACGGTTTCGGGCCAGCTCTTCAATATTCACTTTTACATCGGCATCGTAACGCCCCTGACCTATGTATTGACGTTCTAGCTCTTGCTCAATCAAATCAATGGTCATTCGCTTAAAGAGACGACCTTCGGCCAACCCTGCTTGCTCCAGACCTTTACTCAACTCCTCATCAGGAATTGATGAGTTTCCATCAAACTCGATGCCAGAAATAAACGGGCGCTCTTTCACTTCAATAATTAGAATCGTACCTTCACGACTCAGCTTAATGTCATCAAAGGACCCGGTTTGATAGAGTAATTTAGAGGCTTTTGCTAAACGAGCCGAATCAACAGTATCGCCAACAGAAACAGGAAAAGACGCAAAGACACTACCCGCCGTCACCCGTTGAAGACCATCAACCCGGATATCAGTGACAGTGAAACTTGAAGCAAAAGAAATAACAGGTAGAAACAGACAGACAAAAGTCAGGTAACGTAAACTAGTTTTCAGCACGCAAACAACTTCCCTGATAGATTAGGGTTAACTTCCAATAAACCAGCGGCTTATATCATTAAAGACGGCAAAGATCATTAAACTACCGATGAGAGCAACACCCAATCTCAATCCCAGCTCTTGAACGCTCTGAGACAAAGGTTTACCCCGGGCCAACTCTATTAGGTAATACACTAAATGTCCACCATCGAGTACAGGAATAGGCAACATATTTAGCACCCCTAAACTAACGCTCACATAGGCTAGAAACGATAGAAAAGGAACCAAACCATAACTCACGGAATCACCGGCAACTTTGGCAATCGTGATTGGTCCGCTAATATTCTCGATAGAGATCAAACCACCAAGCATCTTCCAGATGGATTCCAACGTCAGGACGGACATATCCCAGGTTTTTTGCATGCCTTTAAGAAGCGCACCAAAAACCCCGTATTCGACCTCTACCAAATACTCTTCTGGCCAAGAGACTGCTTTAGGCATCACTCCCATAAAGCCGATGATCTTACCCTTGTCCCCGTCCTTAGCATCTGGAGTCAACGTTATAGAAATTAACTGACCGTTACGATCTACATCAAGTACCAGAGCTTTACCCGGACTCGACTTAACTATTTCAACCAATTCACGCCAGTCACCAATCAAGCTACCATCAATGGACTTGATCAAATCACCCGACTGCAGCCCTGCTTTTAAAGCAGCACTGTTTTCTAACACCTGATCAATTACGGCTGGAACAGCAAGACGCTTAGGATGAATCCCCAATGAACCAAAAGGATCTGGATCTTTCACCCCTTCCTGCCAACGATCAAGAGTAAGAGTATGTTCTGTTGTCCAACCTTCTCCCTGTGTCGCCGTGATTGTGAGAACACCACTTTCACCAATCCGCCGCACCAAAGCCAATTGAACCTGAGTCCAATCCTGAACGCTTTTGCCGTCAACACGAGTAATAACCTGTCCTGCTTTTAAACCGGCCTTTGCTGCAATTGACTCAACTGGCACTTCACCAATAACAGGCTTGACCACTGTACTACCCAAACCAAAGACCAACGAATACAAAACAATCGCCAACAAAAAGTTAGCAATTGGTCCGGCAGCTACCACAGCAATTCGCTGTAAAACGGGTTTACGGTTAAAGGCTTGATCTAACTCCGAGGATGAAACTTCAGACTCACGCTCATCCAACATCTTGACGTATCCGCCAAGGGGTATCATTGCAATTGCGTATTCAGTACCTTGCTTGTCTGTCCATTGGATCAACGGCTTACCAAAACCAATAGAAAAACGTAATACTTTTACGCCACACTTTCGAGCCACCCAAAAGTGCCCAAATTCATGAAAGGTAATTAACAACCCTAAAGTCACTAAGGTTGCAAACAGCATTTGCATCATATTATTTTCCGGTAATGCTTTGCAGAAGCTCTGAAGCCTTCGCTCTCGCTCTTAAATCCGCACTCAAAATTGTCTCAAGACATTCTGCTTTTTGATTCTCGATATCATTTAGAGTTCCCTCAACCACATCCGCAATACTTAAAAACGAGATACGATCGTTAAGAAAGGCATCCACAGCTACTTCATTGGCCGCATTCAGAACAGCAGGCGCACAACCACCTTCCATAAAGGATTGCTTCGCTAACTTCAAACATGGAAAACGCTCTGTATCTGGCTTCTCAAAATTCAGCTGGGCCACTTCAAACAAATCCAAAGGTTTCACACCCGATTCCAAACGATCCGGCCAAGCCATTCCATAGGCAATTGGTGTTCTCATGTCAGGATTTCCCAATTGAGCTAACACAGAGCCATCTACATAGGACACCATAGAATGAATAACACTCTCAGGATGCACAACCACATCCACTTGCTCAGCACTGCAATTGAACAACCAGCACGCTTCAATAAACTCCAGTCCTTTATTCATTAACGAGGCAGAATCCACGGAAATCTTATGCCCCATCGACCAATTTGGATGAGCCACCGCCTGAGCAGGCGTCACGGTTTTGAGCTGATCGAAGCTGAACATCCTAAACGGACCACCTGAGGCCGTTAACAGAATTTTATCCACACCCAGGTCAGGAGACATTTGACCATTAGGTAAACACTGATAGATTGCATTATGTTCACTATCAATAGGTAAGAGCGTTG